>JAXKHT010000052.1:0-5410 GCA_036549705.1 Acutalibacteraceae bacterium
ATTAGTATCTACATTTACCTGAAATGTGTATGTACCACCTGTTGCATTAAGTGTAACAAAACTTCCGTATGTTTTCTTAAATGTTAAACCATTTGAAGAGTTTGTTACAGTCTTCTTATAACCTAGTAGTGTACCATAATTGTTTAGCTTAATGTTATATGTACCAGCCTGAAGAGCGATTGTTCCTCTTACTTTACCTGTACCACTTGGTGTTAGCTTTAGGTTAATGTCGCCTGTTACATAGTAACCGTCAGTTTTAACTACTGGAGCCTCTGTTGGAGTTTCTGTAGGAGCCTCAGTTGGAGCCTCGGTAGGTGGCTCTGTAGGCTCTGCTCCACCACAATCTATACAAGAACCATTTTCGTACTTGTGTTCACCTGTTGCTGGAATTGTTTCTTGTGCCATAATAGTTTCATTACAAGCAGAACACTTGATTCCATCTGTTAAACCTGGTTTTGTACAGGTTGCAGAATAAGAAAATGCGTAAAGCTCATCTGCTGTGCCTATTTCGTAATAACCATTATTATTTGTATCTTTAAGAGTTACCGACTCTCCTGTGTCAATAGTAACAGTTATGTCGTCTGTTTCGGTAGCATTTGCTGTTACCGAGGCAAGTGGTATCACCGTCACAAACATTAAAATTGTGAGAATGACAGATAGTTTTTTTGATTTTTTTCATTGATTTTTCTCCTTTGCTAAATAAAAAATATAAAATTAATATATAAAAACAAAAGTACACGGGCTTTTGTTTAAATTTACGCTGATAAAATCCCCTAAAAATACTGTTATTATGCACTGTTATAACTCTATTGTAGCACAATATTATTCATTTACAAGGCTTTTTTTTAGAAATATTTCCTTAAACCCTGCCAAGTGTATCGCAAGTGTTTAGAAAACCTTAAAACTATTGTAAATGTATGATGAATTGTAGAAAAATGAAAAAATATTCAAATTTTTCACAAAAAATAAAAAAGCCCTTGACATCTTGCAGTCAAGGGGCTATACTAATAAAATGCAACATAATGGCAAAAAGTATGTTCTTTACTTGGTTAACGAGTGAATATTAGCATAGTTTTTATTAAAAATCAATAGTTTTAATAAAAAAATTGTCAATAAAAAGCTTTGATATTTTATTTTATTTGCGAACTAAATTTTATGAACGGAGTGATACGCCTATGGTAAATGTCAAGCCTGTAAAACTTGGTAGAGCCGAAAGAATGTCTTTCGCTAAAATTGACGAAGTTATTGAAATGCCTAACCTTATTGAGGTTCAGAAAAATTCTTACAACTGGTTTCTAACAGAGGGTTTGAAAGAGGTTTTTAAGGATGTTTCTGGCATAACAAGTCATACTGGAACATATGTGCTTGATTTTATTGACTATACATTGGACATAGATAATCCAAATTATAGTGTTAAAGAGTGTAAGGAAAGAGATGCAACATATGCAGCACCTTTGCGTGTAACAGCTACACTTACTAACACAGAAACAGGCGAAATTAAAAAATCAAATGTATTTATGGGTGATTTCCCACTTATGACAGCCAGTGGTACATTTGTTATAAACGGTGCAGAAAGAGTTATCGTTTCTCAGTTGGTTAGATCGCCAGGCGTATACTATAAAATGGAGTATGATAAAACATCTAAAAAGATGTTTAGTGCTACAGTTATTCCTAACAGGGGTGCTTGGCTGGAGTACGAAAACGACCTTAACGATGTTTTCTATGTTCGTATTGATAAAAACAGAAAAATTCCAATAACTGTGTTTATAAGAGCATTGGGTCTTGGAACAGATGCTCAAATTCTTGAAAAGTTTGGCGAAGACGAAAGAATTCGTGCTACACTTGAAAAGGACACAACAAATAATATAGAAGAGGCTTTGCTTGAGGTGTACAAAAAGCAAAGACCAGGAGAGCCTCCTGTGCTTGAAAATGCACAGAACCACCTATATGGTCTATTCTTTGACACAAGAAGATACGATATGTCAAGAGTAGGCAGATATAAGTACAACAGCAAGCTAGGCATTGCATCAAGAATTACAAACCAAAAGTTAGTTGACCCTATTGTTAGCCCACTAACTGGTGAAATTCTTGCTATGGCTGATCAGGTTGTAAGCAAGTCATTAGCTGAAGAAATTCAGAACGCTGGTGTAAAAGAGGCAAGAGTATACGATGCCGAGGGTAAGATAGTTAAGATTCTTGCTAACGGTATGGTAGACATAAGCAAGTATGTTTCATTTGATGCAGAAGCAGAGTGTAACATTAACGAGCTTGTACAGTTTGATGTTCTTGCTGAAATACTAGAGGCTTGTGGTGATGATGAGGCTACTCTAAAGGCAGAGCTAAAAAGAAGAAGAGCTGACCTTATTCCTAACACAATTACTGTTGATGACATATTTGCAACAATCAACTATATGAACAACCTTGCTCATGGTGTTGGTCTTACAGATGATATTGACCACTTGGGTAACCGTCGTATTCGTTGTGTTGGCGAATTGCTACAAAATCAGTTTAGAATAGGCTTCTCAAGACTTGAAAGAGTTATTAGAGAAAGAATGACATTAAACGCACAGGACATAGAGGGTTTAACACCAAACAACCTTATCAATATTCGTCCTGTAACAGCTGCAATTAAGGAATTCTTTGGTTCATCTCCATTGTCACAGTTTATGGACCAAACAAACCCACTTGCAGAGCTTACACATAAAAGAAGATTGTCTGCACTTGGCCCTGGTGGTTTGTCAAGAGATAGAGCAGGCTTTGAGGTTCGTGACGTTCACTATAGTCACTATGGTCGTATGTGTCCTATTGAAACACCAGAAGGACCTAACATCGGTCTAATCTCTTACCTTGCTACTTTTGCAAGAATTAACAACTATGGCTTTATAGAGGCTCCTTTCCGTAAGGTAGATAAGGAAAGAGGCGTGGTAACAGATGAAGTTGTTTATATGACAGCTGATATGGAGGATAACTTCATTGTTGCTCAGGCTAACGTACCTTTGGACGAAGAGGGAAGATTCAAAAACCCTGTTGTCAATGGTAGATATAGAGATGAATTTGTGGAACTTGACAGAGAGCGTTTCGATTTTATGGACGTATCTCCTAGAATGGTTGTATCTGTTGCTACTGCAATGATTCCTTTCCTAGAAAACGATGACGCAAACCGTGCATTGATGGGTTCTAACATGCAACGTCAGGCGGTTCCACTACTTGTTACAGAGTCACCTATTGTTGGTACTGGTATGGAGTATAAAGCCGGTGTAGACTCTGGTATTTGCGTACTTTCAGAGGAAGACGGCGTAGTTACAAAGGTTAGTGCAGATGTAGTTTCTGTACGCTATGACTCAGGCAGAACACAGGATTTTGCTATTACTAAATTTATGCGTTCTAACCAGAGTACTTGTATTAACCAAATTCCTGTTGTTTCAAAGGGACAAAGAGTTAAGAAGAACGAAGTTCTTGCAGATGGTCCTGCAACTAACAATGGTGAAATCAGCTTAGGTAAAAATGCCCTTATCGGCTTTATGACCTGGGAAGGTTATAACTACGAGGACGCTGTTCTTATTAATGAAAAAATAGTTAGAGATGATGTTTATACATCAATTCATATAGAAGAATATGAAATGGAAGCCAGAGATACAAAGCTTGGCCCAGAAGAAATTACAAGAGATATTCCAAACGTAGGCGAAGATATGCTGAAAGACCTTGACCAAGACGGTATTATCCACATTGGTGCAGAGGTTAAAGCTGGAGATATTCTTGTAGGTAAGGTTACACCAAAGGGTGAAACAGAGCTTACCGCTGAGGAAAGACTTCTAAGAGCTATCTTTGGTGAAAAGGCAAGAGAAGTAAGAGATACTTCTTTAAGAGTTCCACACGGTGAATGTGGTATTGTAGTAGACGTTAAGGTATTTACCCGTGAAAACAGTGCAGACGAGCTACAGCCTGGTGTAAACAAGGTTGTTCGTTGTTACCTTGCACAGAAAAGAAAGATTTCTGTTGGTGACAAAATGGCTGGTCGTCATGGTAACAAGGGTGTAGTTTCAAGAATTTTACCTATGGAGGATATGCCATTCCTACCAGACGGTACACCACTTGATATTGTACTTAACCCATTGGGCGTACCTTCTCGTATGAACATCGGTCAGGTACTTGAGGTTCACTTGGGTTATGCTGCAAAGGCACTTGGCTGGAAGATTATGACACCTGTATTTGACGGTGCCCACGAGCAGGATATTTTCAAAATTTATGAGGATATTCAGCAAAAGGCTAAAGATGGAGAGCTTCCACCACCAGAGTCACCAAAGTATATTGACTTTACAGAGTGTTTAAATAAAAATGGTATTTCATTAGAGTGTAAAACAAAGCTTCGTGACGGTAGAACAGGTGAATGGTTCGATAATCCTGTAACAGTTGGTTATATGTATTATCTAAAGCTTCATCACCTTGTTGATGATAAAATCCACGCTCGTTCAACAGGCCCTTATTCATTGGTAACACAGCAGCCATTGGGTGGTAAAGCTCAGTTTGGTGGTCAGCGTTTTGGTGAAATGGAAGTTTGGGCATTAGAGGCTTACGGTGCTGCCTATACTCTACAGGAAATTCTAACAGTTAAATCTGATGACGTTGTTGGTAGAGTTAAGACTTACGAAGCAATCGTAAAGGGTCAGAATATTCCTACACCTGGTATTCCAGAATCATTTAAGGTGCTTATTAAAGAGCTTCAGTCACTTTCTCTTGATGTTCGTGTTCTTGATAAGGACGAGAACGAAATAGATTTAAGACAGCATTTTGATGATGAAGAAGAAATTCCAGTAGTACCTGTAGATGCTGACGAGTCTACAGAGGAATCTATGGGTTCTGAAACAGTTATGACAAATATGGAAGGCTTCCAGTATGATGAGGATCAGGACGGAGATATTATGGTAGACGAGTCTGGTTTTGCAGAGGAAGAAACTGAAGATTTGTTAGACTTTGGCGATGGCTTTGGCAGTGACGAGTATTAATTCAGGAGGTAAGGCATATAATGGAATTTAATGTATTTGAATCAATAAAAATAGGACTTGCTTCACCTGAGCAGATTAGAAAATGGTCTTATGGCGAGGTAACTAAGCCTGAAACTATAAACTATCGTACTCTAAAACCAGAAACAGACGGTCTTTTCTGCGAAAAGATTTTTGGACCACAAAAAGACTGGGAATGTCATTGTGGTAAGTATAAAAGAATTCGTTACAAGGGTAAGGTTTGTGAGCGTTGTGGCGTTGAGATAACTCGTTCTAAGGTAAGAAGAGAAAGAATGGGTCACATAGAGCTTGCTACCCCTGTATCTCATATTTGGTATTTCAAGGGTATTCCATCAAGAATTGGTTTAATGCTTGATATTTCACCTCGTCAGCTAGAGCAGGTTTTATAC
>JAXKHT010000053.1:0-4972 GCA_036549705.1 Acutalibacteraceae bacterium
CTGTTATCCAGTGCATCTTTTATTTTGTTAGCAATCTCGTTTTTTTGCTGTAAATTAAGCATATGGGGGAAAGGGTAGTTTTTTAGATTTCTTGCAAGTCTTATACGAGAGCTGATTACAACATCACCATTTGTGCCACTTTTTCTATACCATTTCTCACTCATTTGTTTTACCCTCCTCTAATTCTTTAATTTTATCCCTAAGCTTTGCAGCAAGTTCAAAATTTTGTTCCTTAACAGCTAATGCTAATTCTTGTCGTGACTTTTCTATTACTCTTGATAATTTTATATTAGCATCTGCATTTACTGATACCTTGCCGGAATGTTGTATATTACCGTGTATTTTTTGTATAGATGGTAAAAGCTCATCATAAAAATTAATATAGCAGTCAGCACAGCCTACCTTACCAGACCTTGCAATATCTGCAAATGAAGAGCCACAAGATTTACAACGAGTTGCACTTGTTCGTGATGGTAAACCATCGCCAAAAAAGCTTCCTAAAAAGCTACTAAAGTCTGTTGATGTATTAGAGAATAAATTACCCCAACCTTTTGTTTTTGCACAGTGGGGGCAAAGCCACATTTCTGTGTATTTTCCGTTAACCATAGATTTAATATGGGTTGTTGCCTGATTTTTACCACATAATTCGCAAGTCATATATATTCCTCCTTAATATATTATAGCTAATAACATATTTTTCATTATTGTTGACCGTATTGTGTTTCTAATTTCCCTTGGAACATTTATTAATGCCCTGTCAGAAATAGCTGATTTCATAATTTTTGATATGTCTGTTGAAATAATGTTATTTATCAGCAGATTTTCTAAAATAATATTTGCAGATGTAAAATCCAGTGAAGTACCTATTGAATTTACAATGTGCATTATTATTGTCGAAGTGTCAGTAGAGTATTTTACCCGTGTAATTCTAATATACCCACCACCACCACGCCTACTTTCAACAATATACCCGTTTTCTTGAGTAAATCTGGAACTGATAACATAATTTATTTGACTTGGAACACAACCCAAATTATTAGCTAGTTCGTTTCTTTGTATTTCGGCTGTTCCATTACATTCATCAAGAACATTTTTAATATATTCAGCAACAAGGTCGCTCATTCTCATATAATCACCCCTTTAAGTCGAGTTTAAGATTAGTATTACTAGTTTTTAGTTTTTGTATACAAATAAATTGTCTTTGATTTTCTTTGACCTTGACCTTATTTTACTTTAATAGTCAAACAAAGTCAAAGTAAAGGAAAGTCAAACTATAGTTGATAATCTTTAAATATCTTATTTTCTCTTTCATTTTCTCTGTTTTTCTGTACTTTATTAAATGATTGTAAAGAAATTATTAAATAAAAAGCACTGTATTGTGGTTATTAAATCCTCGAATACAGTGCTTTAACAGTTTTATAAATTATGTAATTGCTTTTATCCTTCCTCAATAGACTTTGTAGCATAGGCATTTAAATCTTGCTTTGCTATGTTTCCAGCAAGATATTCGTAATATCCCTGTGAGCCTACCATAGCTGCGTTATCACCACATAAATTTTTAGGTGGCATATAAATTTTTAAGCCTTTTTCATCACAAAGTTCTTGAAGACGCTTTCTAAGCAAAGAGTTAGCAGATACACCACCAGCAACTACAATGGTTTTACTGTTGGTGTCATCAGCAGCTTTTATTAAATTAGTTGTAAGACAATTTACAACTGCCTGTCTGAATGATGCAGATAAATCAGCAATAGGTAGTTGCTCGCCTTTTTGACTAGCATTATGTATTAAATTAATAATAGCTGTTTTTAATCCGGAAAAGCTAAAGTCATAAGGGCAACCATTAACCTTTGGAAAAGGCAGGGTATAGGCATTAGGGTTTCCGTCTTCTGCAACCTTGTCTAAATGAATACCACCAGGGTAAGGCATTCCCATTGTTCTTGCAGCTTTATCAAAGGCTTCTCCGGCAGCGTCATCTCTTGTTCTTCCTATGATTTTCATTTTAGTATAATCATCAACCTGTATTATATGACTATGTCCACCGCTTACTACAAGACAAAGAAATGGTGGTTTAAGATCAGGGTGTGCAATATAGTTAGATGCAATGTGAGAACGCAAATGATGTGTAGGAACCAGTGGTATATTGTTTGCAAGTGCTAAGCCTTTTGCAAAATTCACACCAACTAATAAAGCACCTATTAGACCAGGGGCATATGTAACTGCTATAGCATCAATATTTTCTAAGGTACAATCAGCTTCATCTAATGCCTGTTGTACAACTGCACATATTGATTCAGCGTGTCTGCGTGATGCAATTTCCGGTACAACACCGCCATATAGCTTATGTTCTTCAACCTGAGATGCTACTACAGATGAAATAACCTTTCTGCCGTCTTCTACAACTGCGGCTGCTGTTTCATCGCAGGAGCTTTCTATTGCTAATATTTTCATATTAATTAATCATCCTTATCGTTGTTAATTTGAACATTATTTATGATTCAATGTCATTATAAGTCCGTCTTCAATAGGGGAGGTGTAGAAATTCTTTCTAACACCAATCTGTTCAAAACCCAGCTTACTGTATATAGCTACTGCTTTATTATTTGATGGTCTTACCTCAAGAGAGATAAATGCTCCATTTTTATTTGCTGTATAGTCTATTAAGTACTTTGTTAGAATAGTACCTATGCCATTGCTTTGATATTCAGGTAATACAGCAATATTAGCAACATACCATTCATCTAATGCGTTATGTACACCACAATAACCAACAACTTTTCCGTTAAGTACGGCAACAAAAAAGTGTGCATTATTATTGTTAAGTTCATTTTCTATACTTTTAGCTGACCAAGGTTTACTAAAACAGGCTTCTTCAATTTTAGCAACATCTTGTACTGTAGCTAAGGTCATTTTATCTATTAAAATGTTATCTTTATTAAACTTATCCATTTTTCCTCGCAAGTATTTCAGCCAATATTATAAGCTGTTCATAAATTTGGTTGCAACAATTTTGATATGTTACTAAATCACCGCCATAGGGGTCATTAATATTCAAAACATATATTTTATCCTTTGGCACATTACCACTAATTAAAGCCTGTGCATGATTCATTGTCATACATACAAATAAATCAGTATTATCAAGCATTTCAACAGTAATTTGCTTAGCTTTATGTGCAGAAATATCAGCATTATATTCCTTACAGGCATTAACAGCATTTTCTGCCACTAAATCACCATTGTTAGCCATTAATCCAGCACTTGAAACCGTTATATCTGATAATTTGCTGTTTATTTTCAAAAATTCTTTGAAAATACCTTCAGCCATAGGACTTCTACAGGTGTTGCCAGTGCATAAAAACAGTATATTCAAAATTATTTCTCCTATTTTAATTTATCATAAAATGTATATAACTGCTGTACACCATTTTCTAAATGAAAATAATGTACTATGTACGGTACCAGTAGGCACATTAGTGCTACAAATAGTAACGCTATGCCTATACTCTGGAAAGCTACAAATCCCATAATAGAAATTATTGTGCATAAAGCAAATAATACTGTAACAATTAGGTGGATAAATCTTTCGTGTTGGAAATAGCCTATTTTAACAGCCAGTTCCTCTTTTAGTTTTTCTTTTTGTGTGTCCGATAGCTCTTTGCTTGTTTCTTTGTCCATATATTCAATAATTGCTTTTAATTCTTTCCACATAGTTGTTACCTCCTTTTATGCTTTTGCATCGTACCAAGTTTTACCTGTTGTTGCATCTGCTACTAAAGGCACATTAAGCTGTACTGCATTTTCCATTTCTTCTTGTAATATTGTTGCAACCTTTTCAGCTTCATCTAATGGTGCCTCAACTATTAATTCATCGTGTACCTGTAATATTAATCTGGATTTAAGATTTTCTGTTTTTAGCCTGTTATAAACCTTTATCATTGCAATTTTAATTATGTCTGCTGCAGTGCCTTGTATAGGCATATTTCTTGCAACTCTTTCACCAAAGGCTCTTGTTATTTTATTAGATGACGATAATTCAGGTAAATATCTGCGTCTGTTAAACATTGTTTCAACGTAACCGTCATTTTTGGCTTGTTCAATAGTTGAAGCCATATATTGATTTACACCACTGTAATGTGCAAGATAAGCCTTAATATATCTATCAGCCTCTTTAATGGAAACATTAATGTCCTTTGACAAAGAGAAAGCTCCTATGCCATAAACAATTCCAAAATTTACAGCTTTTGCACGGCTACGCATTAACGGTGTTACCATTTCCAGTGGCATATCAAAAACCTGAGATGCTGTAATTGTGTGTATATCCTCTTTATTCTTAAATGCTTGGCACATTTTGTTATCATTTGCAATATGTGCAAGGACTCTTAATTCGATTTGAGAGTAGTCGGCATCAACAAGAACACAACCGTCTTTTGCTGTAAAAAATCTACGCATTTCTTTGCCTAGTTCAGTTCTAACAGGGATATTTTGTAAATTTGGTTCTGTTGAGCTTATTCTGCCTGTGCGTGTTTCTGTTTGATTAAAGCTGGAGTGTATTCTACCATTCTCATCAATAACTTTTATTAATCCGTCACAGTAAGTAGATTTCAATTTTGCCAACTGTCTGTACTCTAAAATATAGTTAACAACAGGGTGTTCCTCTGCCAATTTTTCAAGAACATCAGCATTTGTAGAATAACCACTTTTAGTTTTCTTTAAAGCAGGCAAACCTAATTTTTCAAACAAGGCTACTCCAAGCTGTTTTGGTGAATTTATATTAAATTCATAACCAACCAAGTTATAAATTTCCTGCTGTATTTTATTTAGCCTTTCTCCTAAGGCGTTTCCAAACAGCTCAATACCCTTTTTGTCAGCCATAAATCCAATATTCTCCATAGAAGCAAGAACATTTGCAAGAGGAATTTCTATCTCGTTCAAAAGATTACTTTGTTGTTGTTTTTCTATTAACTCCTCTATA
>JAXKHT010000054.1:0-3533 GCA_036549705.1 Acutalibacteraceae bacterium
CAGTTGGAACATACTGCTGGGCAAAGGATACAACTTCAAGCATAAACATCTCTGCTACCTTTAAGGCAAGTACAGGTGATTTAACTATTATTAAAACATCAGCAAATACAGAGCTAACAGTAAATAACCCTTGCTATAGCTTGTACGGTGCAGAGTTTAAGCTGGTAAGCAAAACAGATAGCAGTAAATCATACACAATTAAAACTACAACAAAAGTAGCAGGAACAGAAAATTATAAAGGAACAATAAAGAATATACCAATAGGAAAATATATTCTAAAAGAAATAAGTGTTCCATCCAAGAGTGGTTATTCTATTCCAAAAGAATGGAAAACAGGTAAAGAAATAACTATTTCAGTTGGTGATAATTCGGTAACCTGTTCTAATGAACCAACAAATGACCCTGTTACTATTTTAGTTACAAAGACAGGCTCAAATGGCGAGGCACTAGCTGGTGCTGAATTTACTATTAAATATTACAAAGGTTATTTCACAGAAAAAGAAATTAAATCTGGCGAGGCTGATAGTAGTTTCAAAAGATATTGGACATTAAAAACTGATAATTATGGTTTCGCTGGTTTATCCTCGGAGTATTTAATAGACAGCAATAATGATTTTTATTATGCGACTGATAGTGGAAACCCTTGCTTGCCACTAGGCACAATAACAATACAAGAAACCAAAGCACCAGATGGATATGTTAAAGATGATACTCTTTATGTAAGACAGATTACATCTTCAACCAATAGTGTAGATGGTGTAATTACATTTAACCCACCAACAATACCAAACTATGAGAAGCAAGGTTACTTGCAGATTAAAAAGACCTCAGAAGATGGTATAGTTGCCAACATAGATATGGAAATCTATGAAGGAGATAAAGTAAGTGCTGACAAATTAGTAGGTGTATATACTACTGACAGCAATGGTCTTATTAATGAGAAATTTAATATTGGCAAATATACAATAAAGGAAATTGTTAACGAGGACAGATACCATGAGCAAGAACCTCAAACAATAACAGTAACAGAGAACAATACAGAGGGTAACCCTGCAAAGGTGTCATTCCATAACACCTTAAAGGATGGTTGGTTAAGACTTGTAAAGACATCAGAAGCGATTAACGGAACAAGAGTAGTAGCTGGTGTTAAATTTACAATATACAAGGGAACAGATGAGAATGGTACACTGATTGGTTCTTATGTTACCGAAGCAAGCACAGATAGAAACGGAAACCCAGTCGGTTTAATCTACGAGGGTAAGTATACAGACGGTGAGGGTAATATTAATCTTTCTGCTGGTACTTATACAATCATTGAAACCAAAATGCCTCAGTATAAAAAAGCTCAATCACAAACTATAACAATCCTTCCAAACAGAGAAACTTCTGTATCATTCCATAATGTATCAGAAGAAAAGGACTACACCCTTACAATAAAGAAAAAGTCTGCTCAAAGAGGTTACATTAACGAAGTTATTGAACCTTTTAAGTTTGTTGTAAAGGGTAACAGCAATGATTTTTACCGTGAGGTATATCTATATCCACACCAAGAAACAGTAATTGATATTCCATCAGTTGGTTCATATCAAGTTTATGAGGAACTAACAGATAACCAAAAGCAATACTGGGCAGAGCCAGAACAAGGTAGTCAAACTGTTTTATTCAACAATGCCAAGAACGAACACAAGGAAGTAACATTTACCAATGTTGAGCTTACAGGTAATCTTGAGTTAACAAAAACTGCTACAGACGGTCATATCAAAGGTGCAAAATTTGTACTTTACGGATATTCATACAGCGGAAGATTTATCGTAGCTACAGCAAGTACAGATGAAAACGGAAAACTAAGTTTAACAGGAATACCATACGGCGAATATTCATTCTATGAAGCAAACGCTGGTGTTGGAGCAAATGGAGAAACTAATTATTATCCTAGCTTGTATAAACACAATGGTAAGGTAGTTATTAATGGCAAATCAAATGGTACTGTTAATATCACAGTAAACAATAAAACAGGACGAAAAGTAAGACTTGTAAAGACATCTGATGATGGATTAATTGAGGGCTTTGAGTTCAAGGTAACAAATGTTACTACAGGTAAAGTTGTTTACGAAAGCATAAAGACAAACGAAAACGGTGAGCTTATAACATCAGACCTTGCAGAGGGTCGTTATAAGTTTGAAGAAATTTTATCAAAGGACAGCCCATACAAAAAGCAAGAACCACAATATGTAGATGTGAAATTCCCTACAACACAAGAGGAATACGAAACACCATACGAGGTGTTCTTTGCAAATACTTATGAAAAAGCCGAGGTAACACTAAAGAAAATATCAGAAGATGGAGTTGTAAAGGGTGTTCGCTTTGATGTAGTAGGTGTAAACTACCGAAGCGAAGAAATAAACAAAACTCTAACAACAAATGCTGACGGCACATTTACTGTTAAGCTGGATGAAGGTACATATACATTCAAAGAGATTTATGTTCCATATATGCTAAACGGTGTAGAGGTTAATGGTTTAGATTATATCTATAACAAGCCTGAACCTCAGACTATTACTGTTAAGGCTAAAGAAACAGTTGAAATAAAATTCAATAATACATTAGCAACAGGTACAGGTAATCTTACAAAGGTAACATACGATAATATGTTTGAGGGTATTGAATTTACTCTTTCTGGCATTTCTGATGCTGGTAAAAAAGTAAATATATCAAAAACTATAGAACCATCAGCAGAGTATGACGAGCTTGGAAGAAGATTAGGTAAATTAGAATTTATAAACATTCCTGTAGGAACATACGACCTAAAAGAAACAAAAGCTCCAGCGAAGTATTTAACTCCAGAGGTTATTAAGGTAACCATCAAGAAAGATGAAACTACTTATGTAGAGGTAGAGAACCCTGCAAAACCACAGACAGTAAAAATTAAAAAGACTTCTGAAAACGGAGTAGTTGAGGGAGTTGTTTTGGATATAGACTGTGATGAGCTTGGTTACCATAAAACTATAACACTAAACAGTACTGGTGAAATGTTGTTAGAGCTTGTCCCTGCAACCTATACAGTAACAGAAATGTATGTACCATTTATGCTTAATGGTGTTGAAGTAAATGGACTTGAATACATCTACGAACCTCAAGAAGCAAAAACCATTGTTGTTGAGCCTTATGAGGGTCAGGATAGAAATTACACTGTCCAATTTAATAACACCCTAAGAAAGGGCGATTTGACAATACAGAAGATTGCTGATGATAACGAGGTAATGGGCGTTAAGTTTAACGTAACAGGTACATCAATGTCTGGCGAAGTAATTGATATAACAGGTGTTACCGATACATTATCAGAGGATGGTAAATCAGCAAAAGTAATTATTAAAGATATTCCTATTGGTGTTTATACAATAAAAGAAATAGATGCCCCAGACAGATACATAACAACAGAACAGCAAGAACTAACAATCGAATGGAATATTGATAAAACAATAGCATTTAACAATAGACTAAGCGGTGTTATTTCTACAACAGCAAAAGATAAA
>JAXKHT010000055.1:0-5490 GCA_036549705.1 Acutalibacteraceae bacterium
CTTAGCTTTGTAAGCTCACCCTCTGGATGTTTTGGGCAATTCTTATATATATAATCAGACACAATTATGCTAAGCACTGCATCTCCTAGAAATTCTTGTCGCTCGTTACATTTAATATTTTGCTTTTTATTTTCATTAGCATATGATGAATGGGTTAGTCCCGTTTTTAAGTAATTTATTTCCTTAAACTTATAACCAAGTGCTTTTTCAAGCTGTTGCACTGCTAAAACATCCTTTCAGATTGTCTGATTAAAAATTTTATGAATTAATATTATTTTTTATTTCTTCTATAACATTGCCCTCTACAAACTGCTTTGTTAATCTTAGGGCGTTTTTAACTGTTTTTGCTTTTGAACTGCCGTGTGCCTTAAAAACAGGTTTGTTTGCACCCATAATAGCTGCACCACCATATTCGTTATAATCCATAGTTTGTGCAAATTCTTTAAGGTCACTCATAATTAAACCAGCAGCCAATTTATTTTTAAGGCTTTTGCTTAGTATTTGCTTAATTTTTCCCATAAGCTCTAAAGCAACACCCTCATAGGTTTTTAGTATGATATTGCCATTAAAACCATCTGTTACTAAAACATCACAGCCGTCAGCAGGTATATCTCTGCCTTCTACATTGCCTATAAAATTAACAGGTGTATTTTTAAGAAGCTCATAAGTATCTTGCTGTAGTTGACCGCCCTTATGCTCTTCTGTACCTACATTAGCAAGTCCTACTCTTGGGTTATTTATACCCATAACCTTATTCATATAGATAGAACCCATTATTGCAAACTGCTGTAGCATATCTGGACGAACATCATTATTAGCACCACCGTCTATAAGCATAAAGCAACCTTGAGATTTAGGCATTACCGGTGCAAAAGCAGGTCTTTTAACGCCTTTTATACGCTTAATAATTAAGCTACTGCCAACTACTAAAGCACCACTGTTACCAGCTGATACAAAAGCGTCTCCTTTACCCTCAGCTAAAAGCTGAAAGCCAATGCCCATAGATGAATCCTTTTTCTCCTTTACAACAGATGTTGCCTCATCGTCCTGTGTAATTACAACATCAGTATGTACAATAGTCATTCTGTTTAGTGAAATATTATTCTCTTGAGCAACCTGTTTAATGACATTCTCGTTACCTGTTAGAATAATATCTATATCATATTCTTCAACAGCCTGACTACACCCCTTTATAATCTCAAGAGGAGCGTTGTCACCACCAAAGGCGTCAACAATTATTTTCATATTACATTCTCCATTATATGTTATTATCTATTTTAAACTGTTCTAATGCAGAAAAAGAACGCTGTGCGTGTTTCTCTGCTTTTAACTTTTTATCCCTAATATTTTCCTCCAACAGTGGCAATATTCCAATATTAGCACCCATTGGTTGAAAATTTGTTACGCTTTCATCGCTAATATAACTTGACAATGAACCTATCATAGTAACTTTAGGAAGAGTTACTGTATTTAACCCTTTATACAATCTGGCGGCATTTATACCAGCCATAAGTCCACTGCTACCAGACTCCATATAACCCTCTACTCCTGTCATTTGTCCTGCAAAAAACATATTAGGATTATTGCGAAGTGAATAATCTGAATTAAGTAACTGTGGTGAATTTATAAAAGTATTACGGTGCATAACACCATACCTTACAAACTCTGCATTTTTTAGTGCAGGTATAAGAGAAAATACTCTTTTCTGCTCTGGGAATTTTAAGTTAGTTTGGAAGCCTACAAGATTATAAAGAGTACCCTCGTTATTTTCTTTACGAAGTTGCAATACAGCCCAAGGTCTGTGACCTGTGCGTGGGTCACGCAAGCCTACTGGCTTCATAGGACCAAAACGAATTGTATCTGCACCACGCTGTGCCATAACCTCTATTGGCATACAGCCTTCGTACACCTTTGGATTTTGTACATCAAAATCTTTAAGAGGGGCTCTTTCAGCTGACACAAGCTGACTGTGAAAGTATTCATATTCCTCTTTATTCATAGGGCAATTAATATAATCATCACCACTACCCTTGTCATATCTGCTGGCAAAAAAAGCACTGTCAAAATCAATAGACTCTGCTGTAACTATTGGTGCTGCTGCGTCAAAAAAGCTTAATGCACCACCAAAAGCATTTTTTATATTTTCAGCTAGAGTATCTGCTGTTAAAGGGCCTGTTGCTATAACGCATATACCATCTGTTGGAAGCTGAGTAATTTCTTCTGTTATAACAGTAATATTATGATGATTATTAATCTCTGATGTTACCATATTTGAGAAATCGTCACGATTTACAGCCAATGCACCACCTGCTGACACACTGCATTTGTCTGCACATTTTAGTAGCAACGAGTCTAACATTCTCATTTCTTCCTTTAACATTCCTGCCGCACTGGCTGTTCTTGCGGCTTTTAGAGAATTAGAGCAAACCAGCTCTGCAAATGTATTGCTGTGGTGTGCAGGTGATTTTTTATTTGGTTTCATTTCATACAGCTCTACCTGTATGCCACGCTGTGCAATTTGCCAAGCGGCTTCGCAACCTGCCAAACCTGCACCAATTACTTTTATACTCATAAATTATTGTTCCTCATACTTTTTGCTATAGCCACAGCCCTCTGCCTCACAGAACAGCTTTGGTACTTTACCTTTTTTCTTATAAAGCACTCCACCACATTGTGGGCAACGCTGGTTTGTTGGTTCTGACCAAGATACATAGTCGCAATCTGGGAATTTGCTACACCCATAGAATATTCTGCCACGCTTGGATTTTTTAATAACAACATCTCCGTCACATTTTGGGCATTTTACTCCTATAGACTCCACTATACTTTTAACATTTCTACATTCCGGAAAGCCAGGGCAAGCAATAAATCTGCCAAATCTGCCCATTCTTATAACCATATTTCTGCCACATTTTTCGCAGACAATGTCGGTTTCGTCCTCTGTTAATTTTATTTTTTGGTCCTTGGTTTTTTCCTTGGCATCCTTTAATGTTGCATTAAAGTCCCCATAAAAGTCCTCTAGTAGCTTAACCCACTGTAAGTCACCGTGTTCTACCTTATCTAAATTTTCTTCCATTTGTGCAGTAAACTTTACATTTACTATTTTAGGAAAATAATCTTGCATAAGTTTTGTTGTAACTTCTCCAAGCTCTGTTGGATATAGGGTTTTTCCATCTCTTTTTACATAACCCCTAGATGTAATTGTAGAAATAGTGGCAGCATATGTAGATGGTCTGCCTATTCCGTTTTCTTCTAAGGCTTTGATTAGTGATGCTTCTGTAAAGCGAGCAGGTGGCTGTGTAAAGTGCTGATTAGGGATAATTTCTTTTGGACGAACTGACATATCCTTTTCAAGTGGTGGAAGCTCAGTTTTCTTTTCCTCTGCTGAATCAACGCCCTCTACATACAAGGTTGTAAAGCCGTCAAAATCTACACGATAGCCTGTTGCTTTAAATATATATTTACCACCTTGAATTTCTGCACTGGTGGTTTTTTGTACACATTCTGCCATTTGACAAGCTGTAAAGCGTTCCCAAATTAGCTTATACATTTTATATTGGTCTGATGTAAGACTGGATTTTATACTGTCAGGCTCTAATGAAGGCATTGTTGGGCGTATAGCTTCGTGACCGTCTTGAGCATTTGACTTTGTTTTAAATACCCTTGGTTGAGCAGGCAGATATTTTTCTCCCCATCTCCCCTTAATATATTCAGATACCTCTGCAATAGCATCATTAGAAATTCTTAAAGAGTCTGTTCTCATATAGGTTATAAGACCCACTGCACCAAGCTCTGGTAATTCTATACCTTCGTACAGCTCTTGTGCTACTTTCATAGTTCTTCGTGATTGGAAGTTAAGTTTTCTTGATGCTTCCTGCTGTAATGTAGAGGTTGTAAAAGGTGGAGCAGGCTGTTTCTTTCTTGTACCGTTGCGTAGCTTTACAATAGAAAATTCTTCATTTTCAAGTTCTGAAACTATTGCTTGAGCCTGTTCACCGTTTGTTATTTGAATTTTTCCCTCTTCTGTACCATATAAAGATGCAGAAAAGGCTTTTCTGCCACCCTTTGGAATAAACTTGGCATCTACTGACCAATATTCCTCTGGTTTAAAATCGTTAATTTGTTTTTCTCTATCTACTATTATTTTAACAGCAACAGATTGAACTCTGCCGGCAGATAAACCTCGTCTTATATTTCTTGACAAAAATGGGCTAAGTTTATAACCAACCAATCTGTCTAAAATTCTTCTTGCCTGTTGTGCATCTACTAAGTCAAGGTTAATACTGCGTGGATTATCCATACCGTTTTTTACACCAGTTTTGGTAATTTCGTTAAATTCAACTCTGTTTAAATCCTCTAGCTGTAAACCTAAAATATATGCTAAATGCCAAGAGATAGCCTCACCCTCACGGTCGGGGTCGGTTGCAAGGTAAACGCTGTCTGCTTTTTTTGCAGCTTTTTCAAGTTTGGTTACCAATTCCTCTTTGCCTTCTATAATCTCGTAATTAGGTGCAAAATGCTTACGAATATTTACGCTTAGCTTTTTTGCAGGTAAATCTCTTACATGACCCATAGATGCTACAACCTCGTAGCCAGAGCCAAGATATTTTTTTATAGTTTTAGCTTTAGCAGGTGACTCTACTATTACTAATTTTGACATATAATCCTCCCTTAAATCAGATAACAGAGATAACTCCACCTGATTTTCTTGTGATTATTTCTTCTAGTTCAAGCTCTGTTATAGCTTGCATTACCTTACTAACAGGTAGTTTTGTTTTTATAATTATATCGTCAACAGTTGACTCTGATTCAAAAACAATATCGTATATCATTTTGGCATTATTGGAAACATCTGTCAACTGCTTTTTTTCATTTTTATTATTTTTAGATACTGGCAACTCACTAATAGTAGTAGCAGTTTTTTTATTAAATATTCCATTTGCAGTATTTTCAACAAACTTATCTGTTATACTGTTAACTGACATAGGTCTTTTTCGACCTGACGGAATACTGTTGATTATATTATCATTAATTTCGCTTATAGGCAATGGCTCTGACAAAATAAGTGAATATTTATTTGAATATTCCTCTATTATATCCCTAGCAGTGGTTATAGGCTTGGCACCCTGCTTTATAAGTTTGTTTGTTCCAAAGGCTACTGCGTTAGTTACATCACCTGGTATTGCGAATACATCTTTATTTTGCTCTAATGCTGTAGTAGCTGTTATTAATGCACCACTTTTCTCCCCTGCTTCTACCACTAACACGCCTTGTGATAACGCAGAAATAATTCTGTTACGCTTTGGAAAGGTATATTTAGTAGCTTGAAAATCTGGTGGATATTCAGAAATTACAGCACCTGTTCTTGCAATTTTTCCACGCATAGTGGCATTTGTCATAAGATAATTACTGTTAATTCCACAACCTAGCACACAAATGGTTTTTCCACCAGCCATTAACGCACCATTATGGGCAGAGCTGTCTATACCC
>JAXKHT010000056.1:0-38737 GCA_036549705.1 Acutalibacteraceae bacterium
AGCCCAAATCGACAGAAGAAAATATGCTGATATTATGAAGCATAAAATGGAATTGCAAGAAAATCTAGAGCTTCACCAAGCAGAGATTGTAAGTATTAAAAAGGGTGAAGATTGCTGGTTGCTGGAAACAAGATTAAAGGCTGTGTATGAGTGCAAGGCTGTAATAATTGCTACAGGTACATTTTTAGGTGGCAAAATATATGTAGGAGATGTTTCCTATGACAGTGGCCCAGACGGAATTTTCCCAGCCTCTTTCCTTGGTCAATCATTAAAGGATTTAGGCTTATCTCTACGCAGATTCAAAACAGGAACTCCTGCAAGAGTACATAGAAAAAGTATAGATTTTACTGAACTGGAGGAGCAACCAGGTGACGAGAATGTTCCACCGTTTTCTTATGATACACTTACACCTGTTAAGAATAAAATTCAGTGCCATATAAGCTGGACTAACGATAAAACTAAAAAAATTATTATGGATAATATTCATCGTTCACCTTTGTACGGTGGATTAATAGAGGGTGTTGGCCCAAGATATTGTCCAAGTATAGAAGATAAAATTGTTCGATTTGCAGATAAACCAAGACATCAGCTATTTATTGAGCCTTGTGGTATGGGTACAGAGGAAATGTACTTGCAGGGTATGTCATCATCTTTACCAGAAGATGTACAGATTGATTTTTACCATTCTATAAAGGGATTGGAAAATGTAATTGTTATGCGACCTGCATATGCTATTGAATATGATTGTGTAGACCCTACTATGATGATGAGTACACTGGAATTTGAGGATTTTCCATATCTGTATGGTGCAGGACAATTTAATGGAAGCTCTGGCTATGAAGAGGCTGCTGCACAGGGCTTAGTTGCAGGTATAAATGCTGCACTAAAAGTACAGGGTAAATCACCATTTATACTAGACCGTGCATCTTCCTATATTGGTACACTTATTGACGATTTAGTAACCAAGGGTGCAAACGACCCTTACAGAATGATGACATCTCGTTCTGAATATAGATTAATTCTTCGCCAAGATAACGCAGATGAAAGACTTACTCCAATGGGCAGAGAAATAGGTATGATTCCTGATGAGAGATGGGATAGATTTGTATTAAAGCAACAACAGAAAAAGGAAGAAATTAAAAGACTTAAAAATACAGTTATTCCTCCTACAGATGCAGTAAACAATATACTTGTTTCACGTGAAACATCTCCTATAACAACAGGTGTACGACTAATAGACCTTATGAAACGCCCTCAAATAACATACGAAGCATTAACAGAAGTTGACACCACCAGACCACAGCTAGACCAAAATGTTTTGGAACAAGTAGAAATTGATGTTAAGTATGAGGGATATATTAAGCGACAGACAGAGCAAATTGCAAAAATGCGTAAGCTGGAAGAAAAAAAGCTACCTAAAATAGATTTTGCAGAGATTGTTGGTTTAAGATTAGAAGCAATAGAAAAGCTAAACAAAATAAAACCGGAAAATATCGGTCAGGCATCTAGAATAAGTGGTGTTAGCCCTGCTGATATATCTGTATTACTAATTTGGTTGGCACAGCATAAAAGTAATAGCAAGGAATAATATTATGGAAAATTTTAATGATATATTGGTAAAGGGCTTTGAAAAATTCAATATTCAGCTAACAGATACTCAAATTCAGCAGTTTAATATATATTGCAGACTTCTTATTGAATGGAATAATAAAATGAACCTTACTGCAATAAAAGAACCTGACGAAATTGCTATTAAGCATTTTGTAGATAGCTGTACAGTTGCCCACTATGTTAAAATAAAAGAAAACGCAAAAATTATAGATATTGGCACAGGTGCAGGATTTCCTGGTATTCCACTTAAAATATTAAGAAATGATATTCACCTTACACTTTTAGACAGTCTTAACAAGAGAATAACTTTTCTTAACGAGGTTGCTAATCAGCTTGGCTTTACAGCAGAAGCAATACACGGCAGAGCCGAGGATTTTGGCAGAAATAATGACTACCGTGAAAAATTCGATTTAGCTGTATCTAGAGCAGTTGCACCGCTGAATGTTTTAAGCGAATACTCAATACCTTTTGTCCGTAAAGGTGGAAAGTTTATATCTATGAAAGGTCCTAATGTTCAAGAAGAGATTGAACAAAGCAAAAAGGCTATAAAAATACTTGGTGGTAAGTTTAATAACATTGTTCAATTCAATGTTGGGGATAACAGCAGAAGTATTGTTATTGTTGAAAAGTTGAATAATACACCATATACTTACCCAAGACATGGTTCAAAAATAAGTAAGAAACCATTATAATAAAGTTATCAACAATTTAACAGTTGTTTCAAAGGCTACTTCGTGAAGAAGTAGCCTTTTCGACTTTTTGGGGTTGCCTTCTACTAAACTATATATTTCCTGATGTTTTCCTTTGACAAAAATCATCTATTCTGTATGGTATTATTTAATTGTAAAAAATATCTATATAACAGGAGGGATAATATGCTATTTAGTCAAAAAAATGAAAACAGGCTTACAGAAATTGCAGTTACATATATATTACCTAATAAAGCCCAACCACGAAAAGTGTTTAATGAGGACGAGCTAAATTTGTTATCAAAAAGCATTGCTAAAAATGGAATTTTACAGCCTTTAACTGTTAGAAGAATTTCACCTATAGAATATGAGCTTATTGCTGGTGAACGTAGACTCCGTGCTGCAATTATGGCTGGTTTTGATAAAGTGCCTTGTATTATTATGAAATGTTCAGATAATCAATCTGCTATTTTTGCTTTAATTGAGAATCTACAAAGAGAAGACCTAAATATGTTTGAAGAGGCTTTTGCTATAAAAAGACTAGTTGTAGAATGTAGAATGACTCAAGAGCAAATTGCAAGGCAGTTGGGGAAAAATCAATCTACAGTTGCCAACAAAATCAGATTACTTAAAATAAATGATGAACAACAACAAATTATAATAAATAATAACCTTTCCGAAAGACACGCAAGAACTATATTGAAGCTGGACGATGACAACAGATTAATTGCTTTAGATAGAATTGTAAAAGAAAATCTAAATGTTAATCAGACAGAAATCCTTGTAAATGATATTCTTAATAATAATGTTAAAAAGAAAAAGGAAAATAAAAATCAGCGTATAGTTATTAAAGATGTCAGGATTTTTATAAATACCTTTATGAAAGCCTTTGATACAATGAAACAAAGTGGCATAAACGCCATTAGTAAAAAGACAGAAGATGATGAATTTATAGAATATAGCGTTAAAATTCCTAAAAATACAGCATATAGTAATTTGCATTTAACCAGTTAATTTTTTTATGCTTACAGTACATAATTTTGCTTAAATCTTTTTCATATTCATTTCCTTATAAATTTTGCCAACAGCCACCCTTATTACAAGGTGTGGCTGTTGGCTTTTGTGGTGTTTCACGTGAAACATTGTATAAAAAATGCAAATTAATGCTTTTCATATGTAAAGAAAAGTGGTATACTTTATATAAAGTATTTTACAGAGAGGAGAATGAATTTGGCTAAGGTTATTGCAGTGGCAAACCAAAAGGGTGGTGTAGGAAAAACTACAACTGCTGTTAATCTTGCGGCGGCTTTAGGTGTACATAATAAAAGGACTCTTCTTGTTGATATAGATCCCCAGGGTAACTCTACCAGTGGTGTTGGTATAGATAAAAGAACATTAAATTATTCTGCTTATGATTTATTAGTGGATAATGTAAATGTTCAGAATGTAATAAAGCATACCAATTTTAAGTATCTTGACATTTTGCCTGCAAGTATCAACTTGGCGGCGGCAGAGCTTGAAATTGCCGGTATGAAAAACAGAGAGGCATTGCTTAAAAACAGTATAACTCCTGTAAGGGCAAATTATGATTACATAATTATAGATTGTCCACCTTCATTAGGTTTAATTACAACTAATGCTTTGTGCTTTGCAGATACTATTCTTATACCAATTCAGTGCGAATATTATGCTCTGGAGGGTTTGTCACAGCTTATGAACACAGTAAGACGTGTAAAAAGACAATATAACGATAAGCTAGAGATGGAAGGCGTTTTGCTTACAATGTATGACGGCAGACTTAATCTTACTCAACAGGTTGTAGAGGAAGTTAAAAAGTATTTTCCAAGAAAGGTATTTTCAACTGCCATTCCAAGGGGAGTACGCTTGTCAGAAGCACCAAGCTTTGGTATGCCTATTATGTATTTTGACAAAGCCTGCAAGGGCAGTACATCTTATATGGCATTGGCACAAGAAATAATTAATAATAATATTTAGTAGGAAAGGGGGATTAGCATTGGCAGCAAAGAAAAGAGGAGGTCTGGGCAAGGGGCTGGACGCAATTTTTATAGAAAATGAGCCAGAAGAGAGTAATAGCTCTATAACCCTAAAAATTTCAGAGATAGAACCTAACAAATCTCAGCCAAGACGAGAGTTTGACGAAAAAGCATTAGCAGAGCTTGCAGAATCTATTGCACAGCACGGTGTTTTACAGCCTTTGCTTGTAAGACCTATTGCAGACGGTGGGTACCAAATTGTTGCAGGCGAAAGACGTTGGAGAGCAAGTAGAATGGCTGGCTTAACAGAGGTTCCTGTAGTTATTAGAGAGCTTACTGACAGCGAAACAATGGAGCTTGCTCTTATAGAAAATTTACAGCGTGAGGATTTAACCCCAGTTGAAGAGGCTTTAGGTTATAAACAGCTTATGGATGAGTACGAAATGTCACAGGAGCAGGTTGCTAAAACAGTGGGTAAATCTCGTCCCACTATTGCAAATGCTTTAAGATTGCTTAATCTTCCTGAAGAAATTCTTTATTTAGTTAACACAGGCAAAATTTCAGCAGGTCATGGTCGCACATTACTGTCATTCAAAAATCCTGACGATATGTTAAAATGTGCAAAACTTTGCTCAACAGATGAGATTTCTGTTAGAGAGCTTGAAAGAATGGCTAAAAGGTCTAATGAAGAATTTGAAAAGCGTGGCAAAGAGGTTAAACCAAAGGCTAAGGCTAAAAGATTACCTTATTATGACGAAGTAGAGCTGTCACTTAACGAGCATTTAGGAAGAAAAGTAAATGTTACAGGTGACGCAAGTAATAAAGGTGTACTGGAAATTGAATTTTACAGTAAAGACGATTTATTTGAACTTGCACAGCTACTTGGTAAAAATTCTATGTGAGTTTGTTAAAAAATATATTAATATATTTTCATTATATAAAATTAAGGAGAGTAAAAATTTATGTTGGATATAAAGTTTTTAAGAGAAAATCCTGGCGTTGTAAAGGAGAATATCAAAAACAAATTTCAGGATAGCAAGTTGCCACTTGTAGATGAGGTTATTGAGCTGGATAAAAAAAGCAGAGCTGTTCAGCAAGAGGCTGATAGCTTGAGAGCTGACAGAAATAAATTCTCAAAGCAAATTGGTGCATTAATGGCTCAGGGCAAAAAAGAAGAAGCCGAGGAAATGAAAAAGAAGGTTACAGAGCAGGCAGATAGACTTGCTCAGCTTCAAGAAGAAGAAAGTGTACTACAAAAGGAAATTACCGACAGAATGATGGTTATTCCTAATATCATAGACCCATCTGTACCAATAGGTAAGGACGATTCTGAAAATGTTGAAATCCAAAAATATGGCGAACCAGTTGTACCAGAGTTTGAAATTCCATATCATACAGAAATTATGGAGAAATTCAATGGTATTGACCTAGACAGTGCAAGAAGTGTTGCTGGTAACGGTTTCTATTATCTAATGGGTGACATTGCAAGATTACACTCTGCTGTTATTTCATATGCTCGTGACTTTATGATTGATAGAGGCTTCACATACTGCATACCACCATATATGATTAGAAGTAATGTTGTAACAGGCGTTATGAGCTTTGCAGAAATGGACGCTATGATGTATAAAATAGAGGGTGAAGACCTATACTTAATAGGTACAAGTGAACACTCTATGATTGGTAAGTTTATAGATACAATGAACAAGGAAGAAGATTTGCCATTTACCTATACAAGCTATTCACCTTGCTTCCGTAAGGAAAAGGGGGCTCACGGAATAGAGGAGCGTGGCGTATACAGAATACATCAGTTTGAAAAGCAGGAAATGATTGTTGTATGTAAGCCAGAAGAAAGTAAAGACTGGTTTGAGAAGCTATGGCAGAATACTGTTGATTTGTTCCGTTCATTAGATATTCCAGTAAGAACACTAGAGTGTTGCTCTGGTGATTTGGCAGACCTAAAGGTTAAGTCTATAGATGTAGAAGCGTGGTCACCTCGTCAGAAGAAGTATTTTGAAGTAGGTAGCTGTTCAAACCTTGGCGATGCACAGGCTAGAAGATTAAAGATTAGAGTAAAGGGTAAGGGCGGAAAATACTTTGCACATACTCTAAATAACACTGTTGTGGCTCCACCAAGAATGTTAATTGCTTTCCTTGAAAATAACCTAAATGCAGACGGATCAGTAAATATTCCTGTTGCATTAAGACCATATATGGGTGGCAAGGAAGTTATAAAGTAATAACAGAGAATATAAAAAACAGGCAGAATTATTTCTGCCTGTATATTTTTAATAGGGAGGTATAATGCAATACTACACCTATTGTGTAATGTTGTTTAAATTTATATGGGAATAAGTAACATAATAAATAATTTTGTAAATAGCTTTAACGAGGAAAAGTTTTGGCAAATGTATCTTGACTGCCAAAACAACAAGGCTACAGGAATTAAAAGAGCTTTTTACATATATCGAATAAAAAGAATGCAGGTTAAGCATTGCTGTGATTTTATGGTTAATTTTGGTGGTGACAGAAATTTTGGGCCAGAGTTTGCAGGTAAGCCATATATGCCACACGGTCTAAAAGGGATTGTAATATCAGACAAAGCTAAAATAGGAAAAAACGCCACCATATTCCAACAGGTTACTGTTGGTGTAACAGAATTTGGTGGAAATGCACCTACTATAAAAGATAATGTTTTTATTGGTGCAGGTGCAAAGGTTCTTGGTGACATTGTTATTGGTAACAATGTAAAAATAGGTGCAAATGCAGTGGTACTTCACGATGTACCAGATAATTGCACAGTTGTAGGTATTCCTGCAAAAATTATAAATAAATGATAAAAGCTCCACAAAAATACCGTAAAAGCATTTTTGTGGAGCTGATTTTTTTGCTGGAACATTCCTTGTATTAGGGAAATATTCAGTAATTTTTCTGTTTTCAGATACTTTCTAATTAAAAGAGTAAATAACAATACCAACAATAATAACAGCTAAACCAATTATTTTGTTTTTAGAGATTTTCTCTTTTAAGCATAGCCAACTTAATATTGCTACAAAAATATATCCTGTACATTCTAAAATTGGCCCTAAAGAAAGAGGAATAACTGTATAAGCAAACACAGTGCATAAAGTAGCACCAAAAAACATAGCGTATGCAATAATAACACTTGGATTTAAGTATTCTTTTATTTTATTGGGGTATTTTTTTAATGCACTTTTTTTTAGCATAATCTGTGACACTGATGAAATAAATACTCCCACAATAAAAAATATTGAGAATAAAACTGTTTTATTCATCGTTAATCACCACCATTACTACACCAATAATAACAATAATTGCACCTACAATTTTGTTCCAATGAATAGTTTCTCCAAAAAATAACATTCCCCATAAAATGCCCCATACTACAACAACAGCTTTGTTTGCATATGCAGTGTTTAGGGGGAGGTGTTTAATTATCTGTTGCCAAAATATAGCGTACACACCTAAAAGCAGAACAACTAATCCATACCAAAAAATAAATTCAATGGACATAAATTCTTGCTGTGAAGCAAATTTTGAGAACACAGAGCTTAGTGAGTATATTAACAATAAAATATTTAAGCTAATTAATTTTGAAATCTTCTTATTATTTTTCATCTGTTTATAAAATAATCACTTGTTTTGTTTATTAAAATGTGGCTTTTCTGCGGTACTATAACCTTGCCAGTTGGTATATCCATATCAACATAGGAACCCGCACCAACAAGAACATAGTCATTAATTTTAACTGAATTTTTCACAGTACAATTTGCACCTATAAAGTTGCCTCTTCCAATAGTTATGTTGCCACATAGTGTACAACCTGGGGCAAAAAAGTTAAAATCTCCAATAGTGCAATCATGACTAATTGTTACACCCATTTCAAAATGGTTTGCATCTCCTATAACCACACCAGGGGCTATGTTAACACCAGCAAAAACGGTATTTCCCTCACCTAAAGAATCAGTTAAAACATTGGAATATGGACTTATGTAGCTGTCAAACGTAAAACCCTTGCTGTGGAATAAATCAAACAGTCTTTCTCTTATTTTATTCATCTTTGGCATACCAACACCAAGATAAATATCCGAGGTTTCCGGAGAAAATTCAGATAAAAATCTGTCTGTAGAAATAACTTTTACACCGTCAAAGGTGTCGCTATCAATAAATTCTGCGTCAATAACAAAGTAATCTACTGTTGTTCCGTCCATAGCTAATAATCTTTTTAATTCACGAGCTCTTTGACCTGCTCCAAATATTACAACATTATGTGTCATCTTCTTCACCATAATTTATAGTTTCTCTTATTACATATTGTGGAGAATTATTAATACTTATATAAATTCTACCAATATATTCACCAATAAGACCCAGCATTAACATCGTCAATCCACCAATAAGGAGTATTGCAGACAAAATAGAGCTATAACCAAGAACAAGAATATCGTTAAAAACAAGTTTTTGAATGATAACAACTATTCCATATATAAAACCCGCAACAGCACAGGTTGCACCCAAAATTGATGCCACTCTTAATGGTTTTACAGAAAAGGCAGTAAAGCCGTTAAGCCATAATGATAATGACTTGCTAAAATTAAAATTACCTACACCATCAATTCTTTCGTGTTCATTCATAAAAACATTTTTTATTCTTCTTGTACTTCTTAGTATTAGACCCTCCATATATGGGTATGGATTACGATACTTTACAATTTCATCTATAACAAAACGCTTAATTGCGTAATAGTTAGCAAATTCTAAATCTTTTGGCTTTCCAAGTAATGCTCTGGACATTAAAGAGTTAATGCCACTGCCAAAATTCTTAAATTTAGACTGTTTCTTTTTATAATAAGCTGCAAGAGTAACATCGTACTTTTCTTTAAGAATTGGGTCAACCATTTCCCACAGCTTTTCCATAGGACATTGACCGTCATCATCTATACTTACAATAACATCGCCCTTAACACAAGAAAAACCAGCCATTAATGCAGAATGTTTTCCAAAGTTTTTTGCTAAATCTATAACCTTAATTTTTGTATTAGTTTTAGCCAATTTTCTTAATACAGTAATAACATCATCAGGAGAAGCGTCATTTACTGTAATAATTTCATAGTCACAGTTTGGTCTTTCAGAAACCTTGTTAATAATTTCGGTAATTACATGCTCTATTGTCGTTTCTGAGCCATAACATGGTATTACAAACGATAATAACATCGATTATACCCCTTTCGTTTAATTTAAGTATATTAGGGATGTATATAAAAACCTAAAACAAATGTGTATAAATAATTTATACTTATAGGAATAAATTTCATTAAAGCAATTACCTTACGTTATCAAAAAATATTCTGTTATTTTTTGTTTTTAAATACTAATTAATATGGAAATTTCACCTTGATAACTTAAAAATTTCACATAGATTTCAAATAATCACACTTAATTTTAACTTATATGCAGAAATTTGTCAATAAAAAAATGGCAGAGGAATGGGTATCCTTTGCCACTTTGTGAATATAGTTAGATTATTCTTTACCGTTCCAACAGTATGTGCATAGTTTGCAAGGCTCTATACCAATAGATTCAAGCATATCGTCAAGTCTATGATAACGAAGAGATGTAAAGTTAAGTCTTTTGCGTATTTCTTCAACCATCTCGTTATAATTTGTACTTGTTGGGTCGGCATAGTCAGCCAGCATTTTATCTGCGTTTTCGCCCTCTCGTTCAAGAATAATTCTGCGTGTTATTAAGTCTAATTCAGATGTAGAGCGAGAGAAATTCAAATATTTACAGCCAAACATAATTGGTGGACAAGCAGGACGAATATGAACCTCTTTTGCACCACTATTATATAAAAATTGTGTTGTTTCGCTTAGCTGTGTACCTCTTACAATAGAGTCATCTATAAGTAATAACTTTTTATCCTGAATAAGCTCCTTAACAGGAATAAGCTTCATTTGAGCAATTTTACTTCTTTGACTTTGGCTTGACGGCATAAATGAACGTGGCCAAGTTGGAGTATACTTAATAAATGGACGAGTAAAAGGTATTTTTGTTTCATTAGAGTAACCAATAGCATGTGGAATACCAGAGTCCGGTATACCTGCAACACAATCTGGTTTAACGTTATCTCTTTTAGCAAGAAGTTTACCACACTCATAACGCATTTGCTCAACATTTACACCCTCATAGCAAGATGTAGGGTAGCCATAATAAACCCATAAAAATGAGCAAATTTTCATTTCTTTACCAGGTGGGCTTACAGTTTCACAGCTTTCTGGTGTTATATATACAATTTCTCCAGGGCCAAGCTCTTTATAAAATTCATATCCTAAATTAATATATGCAAAGCTTTCTAAAGAAGCACAAAATGCGTTTTCCTTTTTACCAATATTAACAGGTGTACGTCCCAATCTATCACGAGCAGCATACACACCTTCTTCTGTAAGAATTAATATTGACATAGAGCCGTTAATTTTTTCCTGAGCATGCTTAATGCCCTCTACAATAGTAGATTTTTGATTAATAAGTGCCGCAGTAATTTCTGTTGGGTTTATGTCACCGCCACTCATTTCAAGAAAATGTGTGTGACCAAATTTAAAGCACTCATCAGCAAGCTCTTGTGTATTATTGATTTTACCAACAGTTGTAATTGAGAAGCTACCTAAATGAGATTTAACCAATAAAGGCTGTGGTTCATAATCTGCAATACAACCAATGCCAAGGTTACCTTTCATTTCTTCTACATCTTTTTCAAACTTTGTACGGAAAGGGGAGTTTTGAATATTGTGAATTTCACGGGTAAAACCGTTTTCACCATAAACAGTCATACCGCCTCTTCTTGTTCCTAAATGAGAATGGTAGTCTGTTCCGTAAAATAAATCCTCAACACAAGATGTTTTTGACGCAACTGCAAAAAAACCACCCATAGTATTACCTCCGGAAATCAATCTAAAATAAAATTAATACCTATATATTTTAATACAATTAATTAAATTCGTCAATTAAATTAGATATTTATTTTCAAATTTTCCTTATGTAATATTTGTTAAGAGTGTTATGATTTTTTCATTTTGACATTTTTATACTTTTTCTTAGAATAACGCCCTCTAGAATTTCCATCTCGCCAATTTTGCTAATACTAATCTTTAATAGTGGCGTTAGCAAAGTTGAAGATTATATAAGATGTGCTGTGGTTAAACCTATTCCTCCACTTTCCAAGGATTTAAGATATATCTGCCAGGGTTATTATAGTTTACAACCTTTGCATAGTTTCCTACAGCGGTTGCATTGTCTGGAATATCCTTTGTAACTACGCTACCGGCACCAATAGTAACATTGCTACCTATTTTTACATTTTCTACAATGCAAACACTAGGGCCAATATATGTATTATCACCTATTATTGCAGCCTGACCGTCATTGCTACCGATAGTTGTAAACTGGGATAGATTGCAATTATTTCCGATTACTGCTGAGGGGTTTACAATAACTGGGCCAGCGTGACCAATATATAAACCATATCCAATTTTGGTATCACGAGGTATCTGTATTGCTCGTCTTGTTGGACTAATGTAATACAAGAACACACCCATTAACTTGGCAAATCCAGTACATTGGCAGAGTCTTAAAGCGTACTGAAATCTAAAGACACGGTTTGTTAAATACGCTCTTATAAATGTCAATCTATCATACTTGCCATAATATCGCATTAAATCACTTTTAACATAATCATTCATTTAGGGTTAACTCCTTATAATTTTTTATTTAACAGTATTGTAAATCACAAATAAGACATATTCAATTACATTAGCTTAACTACATTTATCTATAATCTGTACAATATAAAAGAGTGATACCTTAAAACTATAATCTTTTATCTTTTATAATTGTATTCCAAGCAATCTTATGTTCATAGTTGATTTCTGTATCATTTGAAAGATTTTTTATATAATTAAAAACAAACTTATCTGTATCATCAAGTAATCTTAAATAATACTTAATAGTAGGAATCAAACCATTAACAATTACTTGACACCCATGTTCTTCTCTTATACGACAAATAATTTCATTCATTTGTACTAATTCATTTTTAGTAGGTGTCTTAGTACTTAATATGTAATATCTTTGAACTGATTTATCTGAAATTTTTTTGTATGCATCTTCAATCATTATTGAGTCTACAGCAATTTCAAACTTTACTTCCACCACTTCATATATATCACCATTAGCATCTCTAACAACTATATCACCTGTTTCACCACTGCTCCTATCAGAACTGTTATGGGATTCTTTTTGGTCTAATGACATACCGTTGAATCTTTTTAATTCATCAATTATACATTCATAAATACTATAAAGAGCAATTACAGGTAGAATGGAGGCTCCACGACTTTTGTATTTAAAATAGAAGTGTTCAGTTAAAGCACACATTATTTCGTTAATTGTCATTTTAGTTTCTTTTTCTATTGGGTTAACTAGAATAACATTTTTATCACCTTTGTATTTGTTACTATAATAAATTAATGCTTTCAAAAGTAATGAAGCATCTACATTATTCTCCTCTACATCGTGAAGAGTATTTAAAAAAGCCTTTTTGACTTCTATACTTTGGATTTTTCCTGGAAAATCCAAAGTATAAGGAATATTTTGTTCAAGGCTTCTTGTTAGCCAACCAGATTCTTTCATTGCTCCAAGAAATCGTTTTTGCTTTAAAAAAGGAGTTATATGTTTGGTATCGAAACTTCTCCCACTATATCCACCTTCCATGTTTGCTTGATGTTTTCTAACATCTTGTTCTGGATGTAATGCCTTATAAGTTAAGCTTGTAAAAAGTACAGTAAATACACCTTTAAATGTTTCTTCTTTTTGTGCTATTGTGTCTAATCTTCTAAGTTGTTCGCTTGATAAGTTTAAGGGAGTTAAATCTTTCAATAAAATTGCTTCTTGATAGATTTTCTCAAGAAAAGTACTTGTTGGATTCATTTCTTCCTCTCCTTCTGTAAATATTTGTTTTACTACTTGTTTTGCCACAGCTTCAATCATCGGAACACAAACACTATTGCCTATTCGTGCATATAATTGTGTATCGGTTCCTAATCTCTTAAAATCATTTGGAAATCCCATAAAACGATAACATTCGTTCATTGTAAGTTTACGAACAGTATCGCCAACTTTAATAAAATATCTTCCACTAAATTCTTGTGAAGCCAAGGTTGGATGTGTTCCATTTGCATCGTATATTCTGTTGGGTTGTTTATGAACTCTTGAAAGATGTTCGGTTCCTGGTCTAACACCGATAGTTCTTATTCTTTTATTTCTGTAACCACAAAATCTTAAACCAGATTTATTTTGTGTTTTTATTAATGAATTGTCTAGTATTGTATAAGAATCAGGTGGTAGTATATCAAAGTTTCCCTTTTGATCCAAAAATTCATACATTGATGATATTCTATTGGTTTGTAGTTTTTCAAAATCAAAAAACTTACCTTTTCTGTTGCCTACAATAATTATTCTCTCTCTATTTTGAGGAACACCAAAGTCTCGTGCATTTAAAATTTTGTAAGACACCGAATACCCCAGAGAATTAAGGACATCAAGCATAACTGATAGAGTCCTACCTTTATCGTGTTTCTCTAAATTAAATACATTTTCCAACATAAATGCAGAAGGCTTTTTTGCTTCTAATAATCTACATATATCAAAGAATAATGTACCACGGGTTTCGTCATAAAATCCTTTTTGTTTTCCACAAATAGAGAATGCTTGACAAGGAAAGCCTGCACACAATATATCAAAGTTAGGTACATCATCTGTATTAAGTTTTGTGATATCGCAATAGGGATTATCACCATAATTTGCTTCGTACATTTCACAAGCATGTTTGTCAATCTCTGAACTGAATACACATTCACAACCCGCTCGTTCGTATCCTAACCTTATTCCACCAATACCAGCAAATAAGTCAATAAATTTCAAATTTTTATTCATTGGCTTTCTCCTTATATACTTAACATAATATAAGTAATTGTACCATAAGTAATGTACAATTATAGGGACATATAACTGTTTTATACAAAAAAGTAAAAAGCATTAAATATTGCTTTTTACTTTTAAAAATTACAGATAAAACCTTTAACGTTTACATAGCCTTTATTATAGTTATATCTTTTAGCTAAATCGCATCTTTTTCAATTTGGATAATATAAAGGTTGAACCCTTAAATCAAAACTTATTCAAGGTATATTTTATAATATAGAAATAAGTTACATTAGATAAGGCTCTGATTTTTATATCAAATTAGATTTTGTTATCTATATCTTCCCTACTTAAAAGAACAACCGTTTCCACGTGATTTGTATGTGGGAACATATCTACAGGTTGAATTTCCTTTACTGTGTAGCCACGCTCGGTTAAAAACATTAAATCTCTCTGCTGTGTTGTTGGGTCGCAACTGATATATACTATTTTGTTTGGCTTAATTGATACTACTGAATTAAGAAAAACTCTGCTACAGCCTGCTCTTGGTGGGTCTACAAATAGTACGTCTGGTGAGTCTATGTAGTCCTGTGTAAGCTCCTCTAAAAATGCCCCTGCATCTTTGTTAAAGAACTTTATATTTGTTCTTTTATTAAGCTGAGCATTTTCCTTTGCGTCTTTTATAGCCTGTGGGTTAAGCTCTACACCTACTACATTTTTGGCATATTTAGATGCAATTAATCCTATTGTGCCTGTTCCGCAATAGGCGTCTATAACAGTTTCTGTGCCTGTTAGCTGTGCCATATCCATTGCTTTTTTATACAAAATTTCTGTTTGCTGTGGGTTAACCTGATAGAATGACCTTGGTGATATTGTAAATTTACAGCCACACAATACATCTTCTATCTTTCCTTTTCCGTACAAAACATACTCTTTGTTGCCTAGCATCATTTTGTTTGGATTTGGGTTAATATTTTGTACTATTGTTGTTATTTTAGGGTACAGCTTTAACAGCTGAGATATAAACTCCTGCTTTTTAGGAAATTTTCCATCAGCTGTAACCAGTACAAGCATATTTTCTCCTGTGTTATATGCTGTGCGTACCAGTGTATTTTTTAAGAACCCCTCACCTGTTTTTGGATTATATATACTTATGCCAAGTCTTTTTACCACTGTTTTTACTGCTATAACAATTCTGTCAGCTCTTTTATTGTTTAGTAAACAGCTTTCTACTCCTACTATTCCATTTGTAGCAGATTGATAAATACCTGTTACTATTTTTCCGCTTTTAGCCATACGGAAAAGAGTTTGCACTTTGTTTCTATAATAATATGGATTTTCCATACCTATTATTTTATTAACCTTTCCGTAGTAGTTCATTAGTCTTTCTACTTTAATTTGCTTCCAAGTAAGCTGTTGGTCATAGCTCATATTCAATAGCTGACAACCACTGCATTTTTTATATACATTACATTCAGGTGTATTCATTTCTATTGTCCCCTTATAAAAAGTTATCTGTTAAAATGTTAAAACTATTGTTGTGTCTTCTGTGGCTGTTTCAACAGTAGTATTTGAGTTGGTATGGGATTTTACCGGAATTGCTCGTGAAAAAGCAGATGTTGAAAACAGTCTTGTTATTGTTTGATAATCTGCTACACCATCTCGTCTGTCAAGCTCGTTATTAGTTTGAAAATCCTTTACAGCTATTGCTGTTGTATCTCCAAAATACCCTGTAGGATTTATAGGTAAATATCCTAAATCGTCCAATCTTTGCTGTATAGCCTGTACATTAGAGTCTTCCTCTCCTATTGTATAGGACATACCCTTAATTATAGATATTCCATAATTTTCTGCAAGGCTCTCACCTTTTATATCATTTTGCTTTGCAATGGCAGAGGATATATATTCTATAGCACCTATTGCACCTTTGCCTTGTGTAGTTATCATTGTAGATGGAATTTCTATTATTCTATTTTTATTTACAACATTGGTAGTTGAAAATCTATTATCTGACAAAATTTTAGCCTTTAGCCCTGTTTCACATAGAATATAAAAAGGAAAACCAGTGTGCTTGTCTGACGCCAATATTTGTGCAATAGGCATATTTCCATTTTTGTTGTTATCTGTTGCAATATTTTGTACACCTGCATATTTAAGAATAGTGTTAGCGTACATATCGTTGGTAACAGCACTGGAGTCGTCCAAATCAAATAAATAACAGCCCTTGGCAATTATAGGATTTTCACTATACTTATTTATACTATCTATAGTTTTGCTAAAAAACTCCTTGCCTGTTGCTTCTCCCTTTATATTGCCCTCCATAATCTTACATAAATTTATATATAACCCTGTAAGAGATGCCTCGTCCTTTGCAGGTGCAATACGCAAAACAACCTTGTTATTTTCCTTTAGTTCCTCATAATCCTTATGTCCAATATTTGAGGAAGCAAAAATAATATCTGCATTAGCTTTATTAACAGCCTCAGTTTTTGGATTTGAGTCAGAACCCATTTTTTCCACAGCAGAAAGCTCCTGCTGTATGCAGTCTGATGATATTCCCACAATTTTATCCTTATATCCACAGGTTACTAAAATATCTGCAACATTATTGTCTAGTACCACTACAGTATCAGGTGCAGAATCAATAGTATTATGACCTATTTGCACAGGATAAGGATTTTTATTATCTGTAAAATTAGATACTATATCTTTTACGCTATCAGGTTGAAAGCTACAACCACAAGCAGTAGTAAGCAATATTGCAGACATAGACAGTGCAAGTATTTTTTTGAACATAATCTATTACCCCCGTATATAGATTTATACTCTAGTATTCTTTATTAATTAACATAGTCTTAGGTATCATTTTACCCCTTTTTATAGTTATAGTCAATTTATAAGGAGTATATTTGGATAAATATTTAATAGGCTTAGAGAGGATAAATTATAACATAACCTGTGTTATGCTTATACTAAAAACTCTACTTAAAAGCTAGAAAAGTTTTTAAGCAGAGTACGCCTGCTACACAGGCAAACCACAGCACGTCTTATACAATCAAAAATAAAATTTAAGCAACACCACACAAAAAGATTAACCAAATTTGTGCAATGTTGCCTTTAATTAATATATTAAATTTTTTCCAAGTATACAAACTCTAATTCTTTGGACACAGCTTCTTTTCTAAAAAATTTGTACCCTAATTTTTCATATAGCCTAATGTTGCTAATGCTTTTTGTACTGGTAAATAGCTCGTATCTTTTATTTGGATATTGCTTTTCCATTTCTAAAAGCAGTTTGGTGCCAAGCCCTTTTTTCTGCATATTGGGCTGAACCATTAATTTGCCAATATAAACAGTGTTATCCTTTTCGTAAGCCCTAACAGAGCCTATAATATTTCCGCTTTCATCTACAGCTTTCAAAAAAATTCCATTATCAAATTCATTACGAACTTCGTCTATTGTTTGCTTTAACGGTGGAATATCCATGCTATTAAAAAGCCTTGCTTCACTTTGATAAGCTATGTATTGCAAAGCAAGTATTTCCTGTAAATCATTATCTTGTGCTTTTTCAATGGTAATCATTATTGTGTCCTCTTTTGTGGTTGTTTTGTGCAAGTATTTCAATGTAGTATAATTATAGCAAATTCTAAAAAATTATACTATTGTTTTATTATTATGTTTTAAGTTATCAACTAAATTTTATGAAACACAAATAAATATTCGTGTGCAATAAGTAAAAAATTATATTTTACACTATTTGTTTTCCAATAACCAGTAGCCTTGCAGTTGTGTTGTTCTTTGATAATTAGCTCTTTCAAAGTAAAGCCTGCATCTTGAAAAATCTTCATAACATCAAAGCTCATAGGTATCATATGACCTTTTTGTCGTGTATCACCCATTAGAACAGCACAGAATTTGCCTACTTTTAACACTCGGTAGCTTTCAGAGGCTACCTTTTTCATTTCTTCAAGAAAATCTTTTATTTTAAGCTGTGATAAATCTTCGTCGATACCATCACTATACTTAATAATATCAGCATAGGGTGGGTGAGTACAAATAAGATCGATACTCTCATCTTCAATAAAATCAAGATTTCGGGCATCACCCTTTTTTATATAAACCTCACCTTTGGCTGATTCATATTCAAAATCGACTTTTTCTCGACATCGCTCTAACGCAACATCATTAACATCCACACCGATAATATTTCTATTTAATAATTTTGCTTCAACAAGTGTTGTTCCTCCACCTGCAAACTGGTCTAGTACCAAGTCGCCCTCTTGGGAATAACGCAACATTATATTTCTAGGAATATATGGCGACCAGTTACCTCTCCACTTGGCATCATGTGTTGCCCAATCTCCTCGTTTTGGAAAACTCCAGTGGGTTGTCATTTCTAACTCAAAATCATCAGGTTGCCATTTTTTAATTTTTTTATTAGCCATTTAACACTCCTGCTTTGAATTTATTAAATAAGAATATCATTATGATTTGATTTCCTATTTATCATCTACACTTTTTACACCAAGATTGATTTCTGATCTTATCATTTCCCATGTTTCTAAAACCAAACTCACTAAGAGGCTTCTCCTCTCCACATTTTGGACAAACTCGTAACGGCTCACTACCGTTATAGCCACTCGCCTGTATTATTGGTTTGTTAGTATTTTCTTTCTTTTTAAACATACTAAACCTTTCCTTTACTAATTAATTTTTATTGCACTTAATTAACAAAGTACATAGCTTATTATTTTAAGCTTTTAATAACACCTTTTTCTAAATCATCAATGGAATAAATATGTTGCATAACATCAAAAGTTTCTTCTAAGTTATTTTTGGCACTATTCCAACCATAACCATCTGTAAACCAAACAAAAGTGAAACCGTTTATAGTATCAGCTTCTTGAGAAAGCTGTTTGTAGCTACGAGCTGTTTCGTTCAGCTTTGACCCTGGGGTTGCATAAAAATTAGTTTCTATACCATAAATCATATTGCTAGTTTTAAGTACAAAATCAAAACGCTTCTCTGTTTTGCCTCTATTAGAAATAGCTGAAAGATCTACTCCCCACTTATCAACAATTTTACTTATTTCCATTTCTTTAAAATATGTTTCATTTTTGATAAATCCAGCTTTTTGAATATAGCTTTCAACTAAATCCTCCATCAAATGACCACCACGATTCTTTCTTCCGTTAGAATCAAGTCCAGTTTCAACACCTGTAATATAGTCTACAAGATTATTTACAATGTGGTTTGAAAGTAAATTAAAAAGTCCTGTCTTTTTCATAAAAACAATGTATTGCTCAATGGAATAATTTGTTTTTCTAAAGTTATAATTAAATTCTCCCTCACTATCAACTGTATAAATTTCATTAGTTCTAACAGCTAGTAGTAGAGGAATACATTTAAGTGTTTCGGGATATTTCTCTATAATATTTCTAAAATCGGCTTCTATATTTTTAGAACCAATTAAACTATTAAGTATATTAAGCTCTATTTTTATTTTATCAACATTTTTATATACTTTGTCAAAATCTACATAATAACTATAGTTTGAAATACTTTTGCGAAATTTTGAAAGCCATTCATTAAAATTTCTATTCATAACAAAATCTCCCTAATATTAATAATTACAGATTAATAATTCTTTTATATTTCCACGTTTATTTCCATTGCTGTTTATCATTCGTTTAGCTGTAATTCTTTCAATACAATAATTTTTATATAACTCATCAAAAAAGTTATCATTTTCATCTACATTTTTTGGGTCAGAATTACTTGCTACAATTATAGCTCCTTTTTGACAAATGTCATCAACAAATTTTCTTAACCTAATTTGTTCACTATCACCAAACTCAGTTTCAGTGTACGAAGTAAAAGATGCTGTTTCTGTAAGTGGTCTATATGGTGGATCTATATAGACAAATGTATTTTTATCTATAAACTTCACACACTCGCTATAATCGCCACAAGTTATAACTACATTTTTCAGTAAATTACTTACATTGCGTAAATTTTCTTCATCACAAATAATAGGTTGCTTATATGAACCTATAGGTACATTAAATAAACCTTTACGATTTACACGGTATAATCCATTAAAACAAGTCTTGTTTAAAAAAATAAATAATACCGCCATATCAATTTTTGAATTATCACTAGAATTTAATTTTAGTTCATTAAAACAACTGCGTTTTTCATTAAAAATTAGTTTTCTTTCCTCTTTATCTGCTTTCCAAAATATATCTTGAAGTTTTTTTAGTTCATCAATTACACTATCTACATTTTTCTGTATTTGTATATAGGTGTTAACTAATTCCGCATTAATATCGTTTATCATAACCTCAGCAGGTGAAAATTTCGACAAAACATCAAACAAAACTGCTCCTCCTCCAACAAAAGGTTCACAATAACGCTCAATGCTTGATGGATATTTTCTTCTAATTTCTCCCAAAAGCTGAGTTTTTCCTCCAGCCCATTTTATAAATGGTTTTATATTTTTATTCATAGTAAACACCTTCTTAAATCACAATAAATTCTAGCTATAACAAAATTGACACTCCTCTAAAAAGAAAAGTGTCAATCATAAAATCTTGTTAGTTATACGCTTGTTACCGTCTTATTTTCAAGCAATCTCAGGCAGGCTGAAATCGCATAAACAAGCCGATTTTTGAACAAATATAACAGTAATAATTATCTCTTTGAGAACTGTGGAGCTCTACGAGCAGCTTTAAGACCGTACTTCTTACGCTCTTTCATTCTTGGGTCACGAGTTAGGAAGCCAGCTTTCTTTAGTGTGCTTCTTAGTGCCTCGCTGTCGTACTGAAGTAATGCTCTTGAAATACCGTGACGGATAGCACCAGCTTGACCTGTAACGCCACCACCAGCAACTCTACATACTACGTCGAACTTCTCTGTTGTTTCTGTTAATTCAAGAGGCTGACGAACGATTAGCTTTAGTGTGTCAAGACCGAAATACTCGTCAATATCTCTGTCGTTAATTGTGATTTTACCAGTACCCTGATAAAGTCTAACTCTTGCTACAGAACTCTTTCTTCTACCTGTTCCGTAAAAATGTGGTTTCTTATCGTACATTTATATTGCCTCCTTCCTTATTTATCCCAAGCCTCAGGCTTCTGTGCCTGGTGCTTGTGCTCTGTGCCGTTAACTAGCTTTAGTCTTAGCATAGCAGCTCTGCCGATTGTGTTTGATGGAATCATACCCTTAACAGCAAGTTCCATAGCCTTTTCTGGCTTTGTAGCCATAAGTGTATCGTATCTTGTGTCCTTTAGGTGACCAACATAACCTGTGTGACGGTACCAGTGCTTCTGTGTTAGCTTGTTACCTGTTAGAACAGCCTTGTCACAGTTGATGATAATAACGTAATCGCCGCAGTCAACGTGTGGTGTGTAAGTAGCCTTGTGCTTACCTCTTAGAAGAACAGCAGCCTGAGCAGCAGTTCTACCTAGTGGCTTACCAGCAGCATCAAGTACATACCACTTGCGTTCTACTTCGCCTTTTTTTGCCATAAAAGTAGACATATCTATTTCCTCCGTATAGTTTAATTTTTGTCAGTAAAATACTACCGACATCTTGTCGCAAGATAGATAATAACATAACCAATTTTCAAAGTCAACAACTTTTTTCATAAATTTAATTTACACAGGTATAAACTCTTGTTTTCTCTTGTTTTCTTTGATTTTCTCGTGTATTCTCTTTTGCTATTTTTATTTTGCATATAATTATTTTTTTGATTGCAGTGGGAAAAATTAAAATTTATTACTTTAGCTTATTTAAAAATTCATCAGCGTCTTTTCGCTGTTTGAAAATATAAATATCCTTATTAGAATACTTATTTAGTAACCATATTACCTTTGGTCTGCTTTGGGAATTATAGCTTTTTACAAAATCTATAAAGTATTATCTTCTTGATTTTCGGGTTCTACCCAAGGAATATTTGTTCGAGCTTTTCCTTTTCTTTCTGCAATACCATTAAGACAAACATCTACAGGATAATCTAAGAAAATAATTGTATCACACACTTGAAGTCTTAATTCTAAGGTAGATTGATAATTACCATCAATAATCCACTGGCTTTTCTTCATTGTATTTGATAATAGCTTTAGAAAAACAGATTGTTCTACAGTTGTTCTATCAGAGTTCCAATACATCATATCCAAATGATATAAGGGGATATTTGTAATTTTATGTAATGCCTTTGAAAAAGTACTTTTGCCACTACCAGGGCAACCAATAACAATAATTCTATTCATATGTTGTTACCTATAACGTATATGTGATTGAAGTAAAATTAATATAAAAATAGAAGCCATACCCTTTGGTACAGCTTCTATTACATATAGTTATTTTGTTGTGTTTATTATAGAGCCTCAATAGCTGCTTTTATCATTGCTATTTTTTCTCTCTCTTTTTCAGCCTGCTGTTTAACCTTTTCTATAACCTGTGCAGGAGCCTTTGCAACAAAGCCTTGGTTGTTTAGCTTGCCTTCTGACTGAGCCAACATTTTCTCTGTTTTTTCAAGCTCTTTTGTTAAACGCTTTAGCTCTTCTTCCTTGTCAACAAGCTCGCTCATTGGAATATAGATTTTAGCCTCTGCTGTAATAACAGTAACAGCACCGTCAATTTCGTAGCTGTTGCCAACCTCTACTTCACTTGCAGAAGCTAGCTTGCAGATAAATGGAGCACCGTTTTCAAAAATTTCTTTCATTTCTGTTGCTACATATACCTTAGCTTTTCTTGAAGGTGGTACATTCATTTCTGAACGACGTGTACGAATTGCCTTAATTGCATTCATAATAACTTCCATTTCAACTCTAGCCTGTGGGAAGTCATATTCAGCCTTAAACTCAGGGTATTCAGCAAGCATAATTGTTTCGCCTTGGTGAGGCAATGTCTGCCAAATTTCCTCTGTAATAAATGGCATAAATGGGTGTAAAAGTCTTAAAGCTCTGTCTAGTACCCATACAAGAACCTGTCTTGCATTTTGTGCAGATTCACCAGTGCTTTGTAGACGAGATTTTGCAAGTTCGATATACCAGTCGCAGTAATAGTCCCAAATAAAGTCAAATACCTTTTGTACTGCTATGCCGATTTCAAACTTATCAAGATTTTCTGTAACCTCTTTTGCTACATTGTTAAGAGTACTAATAATCCACTTATCCTCTGTAGCAAGAGTATCAGGAAGTTTATTCTCTACAGCAAAATCGTCTATATTCATATGAACAAATCTTGCAGCATTCCATAGCTTGTTAGCAAAGCTACTGCTAAACTTAACTCTTTCGTCATAGAAACGCATATCGTTACCAGGAGCATTACCTGTTGCAAGAGTTAGTCTTAGGGCGTCTGCACCATACTGTTTAATAACCTCAAGTGGGTCAATACCGTTGCCAAGGGATTTACTCATTTTTCTACCCTGACTGTCACGAACCAAACCGTGGATAAGAACAGTGTCAAAAGGTACTTTGCCTGTATGCTCAATACCAGAGAACATCATTCTCATAACCCAGAAAGGAATAATATCATAGCCTGTAACAAGTGTATTTGTTGGATAGAAGTAGTTTAGCTCCTCTGTATTTTCTGGCCAGCCTAATGTTGAGAAAGGCCATAGTGCAGAGCTGAACCAAGTATCTAGAGTGTCAGGGTCTTGACGCATAGCCTTACCACATTTTGGACATACCGCAGTTTCGTCCTTTGTAACAACCATTTCGCCACAGTCGTCACAATAGAATGCTGGGATTTGATGACCCCACCATAGCTGTCTTGAAATACACCAGTCACGAATATTTTCTAACCAGTGGAAATATGTTTTCTCAAAGTGAGTAGGGACAAACTTAGTTTCTCCTGTTTTAACTGCATCAATAGCAGGCTGTGCCAATGGCTTCATTTTTACAAACCACTGCTTAGAAACTCTTGGCTCTACTGTTGTACCACAACGGTAGCAGGTGCCTACATTATGGTTATAATCCTCTACCTTTAGCAATGCACCCTCTGCTTCTAAATCTGCAACAATGGCTTTTCTAGCCTCGTAACGGTCCATACCTGCATATTTAGGATAATCCTCTGTAATTTTAGCGTCGTCTGTCATAACATTTATAACAGGAAGATTGTGACGCAAGCCAACCTCAAAGTCGTTAGGGTCGTGAGCAGGTGTAATTTTAACAACACCTGTACCAAAATCCATTTCTACATAATCATCTGCTACAATAGGAATTTCACGGTGTACAATAGGTAGAATTAGAGTTTTACCTATCATATGCTTATAACGTTCGTCGTTAGGATTTACAGCAACTGCTGTATCGCCCAGCAAAGTTTCAGGACGAGTTGTAGCCAAATCTATATGACCACTGCCGTCTGAAAGCATATATCTTAAATGCCAGAAATGACCAGCTTGGTCTTCGTAGTTAACCTCGGCATCTGAAATTGATGTTAAGCAGTGTGGACACCAGTTGATAATTCTTTCGCCTCTGTAAATTAAGCCTTTGTTATAAAGGTTTACAAAAACCTCTTTAACAGCCTTGTTACATCCTTCGTCCATAGTAAAGCGTTCTCTTTGCCAGTCACAGCTACTACCCATTTTCTTTAGCTGGTCGCAAATTCTTCCGCCATATTCTTTTTTCCATTCCCAAGCTCTTTCCAAGAAGCCATCTCTGCCTAAATCCTCTTTGGTTACGCCCTCTTTACGCATAGCTTCAACAATTTTAGCTTCTGTTGCAATAGAAGCGTGGTCTGTACCAGGAAGCCACAATGCACAATAGCCCTGCATTCTTTTGTAACGGATAAGAACATCTTGCAATGTGTTATCCAAAGCGTGACCCATATGCAACTGACCAGTAATGTTTGGCGGTGGCATAACTATTGTATAAGGAGTTTTCTCCTTGTCCATTTCTGCGTGGAAATAATTTTCTTTAATCCAAAAATCATAAATTTTGTCCTCAACCTCACTAGGGTTGTAAGACTTTGCAAGCTCTTTAGCCATTGGAATCTCTCCCTTAAAAATATTTTACCATTATAAAACATTATCCCTTTTATTCAGTTTTGCGGGATATTACTATAATTTTATAAGAACACTACCCCTTATAAAAGTAGTTTATACCCTACAATTATCCCATTGTTACAGCTTTTTGTCAATGGTTGTAAGGTAGATATGTATAAAATGTTGAAATGTTGAAAAGAAAAAAGCAACACAGCACAAATTAAGTGGTGTGTTGCCTGCTGTTAAAAGTAAAACAAGTCTTCAAATTTTTTATCTAAGGCTATACATAATATTAGGGCAAGCTTTGCTGTGGGATTAAATTGCCCTGTTTCTATAGAGCTTATGGTATTTCTGGAAACACCCACCATTTGTGCAAGGTCGGTTTGGGATAGCTTTTTTTCTGCTCTTGCAGATTTAAGATTATTTTTTAATACTAGTTTATCGTCCATAATTAACCCATTATACCATTCATATATTTAACTAATTTTATTACACACAAAATTAAAGTAAGCACAGCAGTTACTAAACTTGCCTTGTCCTTTACAGTAACAAATTTGCCCAATGCTTCAAAAGACACAAAAGCAAACGCTGTAGATAGTATAGCATCATTAAATAAGTCTTGTCCATGTACCAAATTAAAAACAAGTAAAATTACTGTTACAATAAATATACCACTGTTCCCCCAATAGCTACTCTTATATTTTACAAACTCTTCGCCCTCGTCTTTATTTTCTGACTGTGCCTTTTTAAGTATTTCTTCTTTATTCATTATTTTTTCCTCCATAAATTTATAATTATTTTTGTAACCCTAAAACAATCATTCCTATAAAGCAAACAATACCAAATGCAATACCTATTATTGCTTGTATTAGATTCATTCTTTCCTTAGTTTTTAGAAAATGGAACAAATGTCTACTTCCGTACATAGCAAAGTAAACAGACCACGCTGAAAGACCAAGTATAGGTATATCTGCAATTCGTGAAAACATAACAATAACTATAGCTAAAACGCCACCAACAGCCATACCTGTTTTTGAAGCATTAGCAAATATTTGCAATTCACGCTCATCAGATTTACCGTCATACTCACTTCTGCTTCTTGCTAAAATTTCTTCTTTGTTCATTAATAAATTCTCCTTTAATTTGTTGCCAAGTTTTATGTGCAAGTGTATTATATCAATACCAAGTATACTTGTCAACACTTTTTGCAAAGTTTTCTGTGCAAAATTTTTGTGAGTATAAATATTTAAAAAGTGAAAACGACAACTGAAATAAATCAGTTGCCGTTTTCGAGGTCTTTTAATGAAAATCAATAAAGTAATAGTCTAATTTAATACGATAATAGAGTATCAATTTCTATGTCTAAATATTACTATATTACGCTGTAAATGTCAATACTTTTTTTACAATATGCAATAATTTACATAAATAATTTTCTATAAAACAATTATTCAGTATCCAATTTAAGCACAGCCATAAATGCTTCCTGTGGAACTTCTACGCTACCCAGCTGTCGCATACGCTTTTTACCCTCTTTTTGCTTTTCAAGTAGCTTTTTCTTACGGGTAATGTCACCGCCATAGCATTTTGCAAGTACGTCTTTACGCATAGCCTTTACAGTTTCTCTTGCTATAATTTTACCACCAATGCAAGCCTGAATTGGTACCTCAAATAGCTGTCTTGGAATTTTCTCCTTTAGCTTTTCTGCCATTTTTCTTGCACGAGGATATGCTTTATCTGCGTGAATAATAAAGGATAATGCGTCTACAATTTCGCCATTAAGCATAATGTCCAGTTTAACCAGCTTACTTTCTGCATAGTCTGTAAGCTCATAGTCAAAAGAGGCATAGCCACGGGTACGAGATTTTAATGTATCAAAGAAATCGTAAACAATTTCAGCCAGTGGCAGTTCATAGTGTATGTCTACTCTGTCGCTGTCAATATAAGTCATATCCTTAAATACACCACGTCTGTCTTGGCAAAGCTCCATAATGTTGCCTACATATTCAGACGGTGCATAAATATGAGAATTTGTCATTGGTTCCTCTGCCTTTGAAATTAAAGCAGGGTCAGGATAATTTGTAGGGTTGTCTATCATTTCTACAGAGCCATCTGTTTTTGTAATCTTAAAAATAACGCTTGGTGCTGTTGTAATAAGGTCTAGGTTATATTCTCGCTCTAGTCTTTCTTGGATAATCTCCATATGAAGCAAGCCTAAAAAGCCACATCTAAAGCCAAAGCCAAGGGCAACAGATGTTTCAGGCTCAAATGTAAGAGATGCGTCATTTAGCTTCAGCTTTTCCAAAGCCTCTCTTAAATCTGTATATTTTGCACCGTCAGCAGGGTAAACACCACAGTAAACCATAGAGCGAACCTCTCGGTAGCCAGGAAGTGGTTCTGATGCAGGTCTTGAAGCCAATGTAACGGTGTCGCCCACCTTTGCTTCCTGTACACTTTTAATTGCAGCTGCAATGTAACCAACCTCTCCGGCACAAAGCTCGTCAGTTGGCTCTAAAGATGTAGCACGCATATATCCAAGCTCTACAACTGTAAAGGTAGAGCCTGTAGCCATCAGCTTAATTTCGTCACCACGCTTAACAACGCCCTCTTTAACTCTTATATATATAATTACACCTTTATAGGCATCGTAATAGGAGTCGAAAATAAGTGCCTGTAAAGGCTTGCTGTCGTCACCAACAGGAGCAGGAACATCTGTTACAATACGCTCCATAACATCGTGAATATTAATACCAGCCTTTGCAGAAACCTCTGGGGCGTCCTGTGCAGGAATACCTATAATATCCTCAATTTCTGTTTTTACACGCTGTGGGTCAGCACTTGGTAAATCTATTTTATTAACAACAGGAACAATTTCCAGTCCACTGTCCACTGCAAGATATGTGTTAGCCAAAGTTTGAGCCTCTATTCCCTGAGAGGCATCTACCACCAGCACGGCACCCTCGCAGGCTGCAAGAGAACGAGAAACCTCATAGTTAAAGTCTACGTGACCAGGGGTGTCTATAAGGTTGAATACATAATTTTTACCATTGTCAGCCTTATACAACAGTGTAACTGCGTGTGCCTTAATTGTAATACCACGCTCACGCTCCAAATCCATATTGTCTAGCAACTGGTCTTCCATTTCACGCAAAGCAACAGACTGGGTTTGCTCTAGTATACGGTCAGCCAGTGTGCTTTTACCGTGGTCAATGTGGGCTATTATACTAAAATTTCTTATTAATTCTTTTGGATAAGACATTCTACATCGCCTTTCGTTTTAGAATATATGTTATTTATAATTAAGTTAAATTATCAAGTGCATATTTACAAAAGCTGTTCATAGAGCATTGTTCACATTTTGCCTTGCGTGCTGTACACACTGCTCGTCCGTGTAAAACAAGCCTATGGCAAAAATCGTTAGATTCCTCTGGGGGTAGAACTCCACGGAGGATTTTCTCTATTTTTGTTGCGTCCTTTATATTATGAAAGCCAAGTCTTGCTGTAATTCTAATGCAATGGGTGTCTACAACAACAGCGGGTTTATGGTAAATATCCCCCACCACTAAATTTGCAGTTTTTCTGCCTATCCCAGGTAAGGTTACCAGCTGTTCCACTGTGTCTGGAACTATTCCACCAAAATTATCACGCAAAGCTATACACATTGCAACAATGTCCCTTGCCTTTGTTTTATAAAGACCACAGCTTTTTATAATTTCTTCTACATCTTCAACCTTTGCACTTGCAAATTCATCAACATTTTTATAAGCAGTAAACAGCTGTGGAGTAACCATATTTACCCTTGCATCTGTACACTGTGCAGCAAGGCGTGTAGCTATAAGCAGTTGTAAAGGGTCTGTATACACCAAAGAGCATATAGCGTCTGGATATTGCTTTTTTAATGCCTCTACTGCAAGGCAGGCTCGTTCTTTATCTGTCATATTACTTTAAGCCCCCTTTGTTAAAATGTAGAATTTTTCACATACTCATATCATTTTAACATAAAAAAATAAATTTGTCATCTGTTGGGTAATATGTATCTATACTAATCTTCTATAATTTTCATACCAAAAAAGTTTGTATGTAGCATTTTGGACTCGCCATTTTCAAAGTCTATTTTTACAATGCCGTTGCTTACCTGAGAAACCACCCCTTTGCCAAAAACCTTGTGTAGCACATTACAGCCTGTTTTATAAGCCAAGGTATAATCCTTTAATTCCTGTGGTGTAAGGGTTATTTCCTCTTTTGTTAAAAAGCCACTTTCATATTCTGTAAACAAACCTATGGCTGTAGTAAATATTTTACCATAGCTGTTCATTTTTTGCTCACCTACACCGTTTATGTTTATAAATTCAGACAGAGTTGTAGGTCTTTTTTTACACATATCTAAAATAGAGGTATTAGAGAAAATAATATATGACGGTACATTTGATTGCTGGGCAATTTCGTTCCTAACATTTTTAAGATAATTATACATTTCTTCGTTAATATCTGCGTTTGTATATTCAGGAATTTTCCCTTTGCTGTTGCCTGTGTTATTCAGCTTATCACCCTTTTGAACCCTCATAAGTACCTTTGTATTGCCCTTTAGCACCTCTATAGAATTTTTATTAAGTATTATTATTGGTAGCTGTTCCTGTGTTTGTGTGGCAAATTTATTTACAATAAGGTAGTTAATCATACGTTTTACGTCAGCTTCTGTATAGGTTTTTAGAAGTCCGTAGGTGCTTTGGTGATTAAGCCCCCAGCTGATAATCTTTTGATTTTTACTGCCACGCAGTATGTCTGTTATCATTTTAACACCAAACCGTTGCTTTGTTTTTGCAATACAAGATAGTATCTGCTGAGCCTGTAGGGTAATGTCTATTTCCTCAAAATCTCCGTTACAGTTAGAGCAATTTCCGCAGTAGTCTGAATGGGGTTGACCAAAATATTTTAATATAAAGCCACGCAAACAATCAGCTGTGTTGCAATAGGCAGACATTTTTGATAGCTGACGTAGCTTGTGTTCTGTTATAATCTGTGCTATATCAGGCTCCAAATTTTCATTTTCTGCCGACCGTTCAATTAAAAATTTATTTGTTACCACATCTTTGCCACTGTACATTATTATACATTCTGCACTGTTACCGTCACGCCCTGCTCTTCCTGCTTCTTGGTAATAGCTTTCCATATCCTTTGGCATATTATAATGTATAACATAGCTTACATTAGATTTATCTATGCCCATACCAAAGGCATTTGTTGCAACTATAACATTGCAACGGTCATAAATAAAATGCTCTTGATTTGCCTTGCGTTGCTCCATAGGCATACCTGCGTGGTATGGGTAAGCATTTATTTTATTTTCACAAAGTATACTGCAAACCTCCTCAACAGCAGAGCGTGTGTTGCAGTATACTATGCCACATTCGTTAATTTTATCTCTTATTAAAGAAAGAAGCTGAGTATTTTTATTTTGTGGGTGTAAAACCTTAAAGCTAAGGTTGGGTCTGTCGAAGCCTGTTGTTACGGTGAATGGATTGTTAAGGTGTAAAATTCTTTTTATATCCTCTTTAACCTCTACAGTTGCAGTGGCTGTAAAGGCAGATATAACAGGTTTTGCTTTAAGCTTTTCTATAAAGTCAACAATTTTAAGATAATCTGGGCGAAAATCCTGCCCCCATTGGGATATACAGTGGGCTTCGTCTACTGCAACCATAGAAATATCCAGCTTTTCGCACAAGGATAAAAAGTTTGATGTTAACATCTTTTCAGGTGCAACATATATTATTTTGTACGCCCCTTGCCCTGCTCTTTTAATAGCCAAGGCTTGTTGCTGTGGGGTAAGGTTGCTGTTTAAGTAGGCTGCCTTTATACCCATACTTACCAGTGCCTTAACTTGGTCTATCATAAGAGAAATAAGTGGAGAAACCACAATAGTAACCCCTTTAAGCATAAGTGCAGGAAGCTGATAGCAAACAGATTTACCTGCACCTGTGGGCATAACACAAAGTACATCGTTGCTTTGTAAAATATTATCTATAATTTTTTCCTGTGCATTTCTAAAGGTGCTGTATCCCCAATAGCTTTTTAACAGTTCTATTTTATCCATTTGCTCACCAGCCTTTATATACTATTTTATCTGGTATATACAACGCATAACCACCGGATAAAATCCAGTGGTTGAATAAAACGTAGTATAATTGTTTATGCTAATTTTCTATACAGCTTTGGCTTAAAACACCATACTTTTCGTAATTGGCTGTTTTTACAATGTTGTTGTTTTCGTCAACAAATACAACCTTTGGTTTATGCTCTTTTACTTCATTATCCTCCAGCTGACAGTACGCCATAATAATAATATGGTCACCTGTTGAAACACATCTTGCGGCAGCACCGTTTAAGCATATCATACCCGAGTTTGGCTCTCCTGCTATAGTATAGGTTTCAAAACGGTTACCGTTTTCTATATCTACAATTTGTACTTTTTCATATTCATATATTCCGGCTGCGTCCATTAATACAGGGTCAACTGTAATACTGCCTACATAGTTAAGCTCTGCTTGCTGAACTACTGCACGGTGTATTTTTCCTTTTAGCATTGTCACTTGCATATATTTCAGCCTTTCTTTATATTATTTTTCTTTTCCGTTTTCTATAATAAAGTTATCAATTAATCTTGTTGTACCAATATAAACAGCTACAGCTGTAAGAATATCCCCATTAATTTCCTTTACAAGCTGAATATCTGGAAAACTTACCACCTGTACATAATCAATTTTAGCCAGTGGTTCACTGTTAATAATATTTGTTATTTCTGCAATAACCTTATCTGCATTTTTTTCTCCGTTAAGTACAAGCTGTTTGCCTGCTGTTAAAGCCTTGTTAAGTATTGTTGCAGATTCTCTTTCTGCTGGAGAAAGATAGGTGTTACGAGAGCTTTTTGCAAGACCGTCATCTTCTCTTATAATAGGACAGCCAATTATCTCTATATCAAAATTCAAATCTCTTACCATTCTTTTTATAACAGCCAACTGCTGGGCATCTTTCTGTCCAAAGTATGCTTTGTCTGGGGCAACTATTAAAAACAGCTTAGAAACAACAGTGCATACACCCTTAAAGTGTGTTGGTCTGCTTTTGCCACAAAGCAGGTCAGATGGGCCTGTTATGTCAACAAAGGTTGAAAAATCTGGACAATACATTTCCTCTGCTGTTGGGTGGAATATAATATCTGCACCAGACTCCTCGCATACCTGTGCATCTCTTTCTATATCTCTTGGGTAAGTAGATAAATCTTCTTTAGGCCCAAATTGTATTGGGTTTACAAAGTCGCTTACAACTACACGGTCATTTTCTTGACTTGCTTTTTTTATAAGACTTGCGTGTCCTTCGTGCAGATAACCCATAGTTGGCACCAAACCAACTGAAAGCCCCTCTTTTTTCCAGGATTTTACTATTTCTCTTACCTCTGCTATTGTATTTACTATTTTCATTTTCTTACCCCCGTATTAATACAGCTTATCAATAATTGCTTCGTCTATATCATAGGCATTTTCCTGTTGTGGAAAATTGCCATTGTCTAAATCTTCTATATAATTCTTAAAGGCAGATTTCATCATCTCACCTAGATTTGCATATTTTTTAACAAATTTAGGTGTAAAGTCAGAATACATACCCAGCATATCCTGATATACTAAAACCTGTCCGTCACAGCCCTTGCCTGCACCTATACCAATGGTAGGGATATTAAGCTCTTTAGTAATTTTTTCAGCAAGTTTATGTGGCACACATTCCAGTACCAAGGCAAATGCTCCTGCTTTTTCTACAGCCCTTGCATTGTCTATAAGTTTTTGTGCATCTTCTGCTGTTTTGCCCTGTACCCTATAGCCACCTAATGAATTAATAGACTGTGGCGTTAAACCTAAATGAGCCATTACAGGAATACCTGCATTGCTTATAGCTGTAATTTGTGGGCAAACCTCTGTACCGCCTTCCAGCTTAACAGCGTTTGCACGGCCCTCTTTCATTAATCTTCCTGCATTTACAACAGCGTCATAAACAGAGGTTTGGTAAGACATAAAGGGCAAATCTGTAACAACCATAGCGTTTTTAGCACCTCTGGCAACTGCACTGCTGTGGTGTATCATATCCTCCATAGTAACAGATATAGTATCCTCATACCCCAGTACAACATTACCCAAGGAGTCACCAACAAGTATTGCATTAATGCCTGCTTCGTCCATTAGCTTTGCAGTTGAATAGTCATAGGCTGTAAGCATACTTATTTTTTTGCCCTGATTTTTATATTCTTGAAAAGTTACAACTGTATTTTTCATTCTAATAGCGTCCTTTCAATATTTTCATATTTTTCTGTCAGGTGTTTACTGTTGCTGTTTTTGTCTTTTGCAATTTTTAGTACCTGCTTACCCAGTGCCTTGTAAATCTCCTTTTGGTTGGAGTTTACAGCCGAAAGATGAGCCTTTACAGTAGATACATCTCCACGCTCTATGGGGCCTGTTAAAGCATACTCTACATTATTTTGCAAAGCAGTTTGTAAATTATCCAGCATAAGTGGAGCAAGTGCAGAATATGCCTGCTTTTCTGAAAAGCCACAGTTTTGTAGCATATTAACAACAGTACCCAGCAACCCTACAAGCTGATTACTAGCCATAGACAATGCAGTGTGGTACAAAGTTTTGTTTTCTTTGTCTATAACACAAACCTTATTACCCAGCTGTGTAAGTAAATTGGAAATTTGCTGAATAAACAGAGAATCTCCCTGAGCTGTAAACATAGCACCGCCTAATGATTTGTAGGAATTAAATTTGTCGCTAAAGGCATAAACAGGGTGAATACTGCCACAGTATGCCCCGTAGTCTGTTGCACCTGTGAAAACATCAGATGATAATGAGCCACTAAAATGACATATAATCTTATTTTTTATTAAAGCCTTGTCAATGCACTCCCAAACCGTAGCAATTTCACTGTCTGACACGGTAATAAAAAGGGTATCGCTTGACATTATTAAATCTGTAAGGCTGTTAAAAGCCTTTGTGTTACAAAAATTGGAGGCTTCCTGTGTAAACTGCTGGTTGCAGTCGTAAAAGCCTGTTATTATGTGATGCTGTGTGCCTGTTGCAATATATTTAGCCATAGAGCAACCAACTCTGCCGGCACCTATAATACCAATTTTCATATGCTATCACCTCCTAAAAAAAGTTGACAGCATTATTATCTGATGCAGTTTCTGTGGGAATACTACTCAATAAAAATCATAGCACATAACTTAATTTCAAGCAACTGTAAGGGCAGAAAAATTTATGGCAATTAACAAGGATAAATAGTATAAAATGGCTAGTTTTATACGGTTGGTTTAATATAGTAAGATTATTTGCAAAAAAGAAAAGCCACATTATGCTGTGACTTTTCAGTAGTATGTATTTATTTGTTATAAATTATAGATTATCTAAAAATTCGTTACAAGCGTCTAAAACCTCTTGTGGCTTGTGTAGATAAATGTGGTGGTCACCTGGAATATTTACAAGGGTGCAATTACCAAGCATATCTACATATGGTTGAATTGAAGTTTTCATCATTTCTTCTGCACTTGTTTTTCTTATCTCCCATAGCTTATTCATTTCTGCCTCATCACTCATATCAAGAACAAATTCCTGTCCGCAAGCGTCATATATAGTCTTTATATATTCAAAGGACTCCAGCATATCTTCTTTTGTGTTGGTATTGGCAGTTATGTACAGCTTTGGCACATTGTTTTTCTTAATAGAATTATAAGTCTTTGTTATGTTTTCTACACATAAATCTGCTTCTGAATACATTGCAAAAGAGTAAGGGGTGTGGTACCATAGTGCCTTTGAATGTTCCAAAGTTTCTTTAGGAGAGCTAAACCAAGGTTTTAGTGGTTCAAAGGCGTCATACACACGGTATAATCCCATTTTACAGCCAACAGCACTTACAAAGTCTGAAAAACTTGCGTCCCAACTTTCTATTTCTTTCTCTAAAAAGGTAATATCTCCTATTTGAGTTGGGTCAAGATATATAACAGCCTCTATCTCATCTGGGTAAAGAGATTGCCAATATGAAGCATAAACGCCACCTAAAGAATGTGCCATAAGAACATAAGGTGCTTTACAGCCTGCACTTTTTAGTGCATTACGGTAATCCTCAATAATTCTGTCTACAGTTTGTGGCTCCATAGTATCGTCACTTAATCCATAGCCGGCTCTGTCAATAATAACAACCTTGTTTTTCTCCCCAAGTGGTTCTATTACAGGGGTAATGGTTGCTATAAAGTCGGTGCTACCCATACCAGCCATACCAACTATGGTGTGTTTTCCATTATCTTTACCAAAAGTATAGGCATTAAGATTATAGTCACCAACAGAAACCTTGTTAATATAACCCTTTTCTTCAAGTAATTTCATTTCATAAGAGCCTTTGCATTTGTCAATAGTAAAGATACTTATTAATAGTACAACAAACATTATTAATAGTGTTATAAATATGTTGCGTACTATTTTCAAATTTTTTTCTGCACGCATTTTTTTATCTTCCATAATTTATCCTCCGTAAGAATTTTATAAAATAATAATTACCGATACAATTATAACATATTTATTTTATTATTCTACATTTTATTTAGAAAAAATTACTGTTTGTTGTATTTTTGTCCTGTATATAATTTTTTGAAAAAATCTAAAATTTTTTTCAAAAAAGTGTTGACAAAACTAAGTGTATGATATATAATAAACTACGCTGACAGATGAACAGCAAACAAATGGCGGAATAGCTCAGCTGGCTAGAGCACTCGGTTCATACCCGGGGTGTCGTAGGTTCAAGTCCTATTTCCGCTACCAAATGGCCCGGTGGTCAAGCGGTTAAGACACCGCCCTTTCACGGCGGTAACACGGGTTCGATTCCCGTCCGGGTCACCACAAAAAAGCACTTGCAATTTGCAGGTGCTTTTTACTATATATATTTATATATAACAGACAGTTCGAAACCATCCTGTCTTAAAACAAAACTACGGGCAAAAATTAACAAGGTATTATTTACACAGTATTGCTACGCCCTTTTTGGGCGTTTTTTTATTTGCCCTTATACAATTTTTATGAAAGAGGGTAATTTTTTGGTACGCTATAGTATTATACATAACAAAAACCCAAGAGAGATTATTCTACTCCGTGGCACAGGCTGTTGTTGGCGTAAATGCACATTTTGTGACTATCATCTTGACAGTTCAAAAAATGTAGAGGAAAATTTAGAATTAAATCGACAGGCTATGTCACAGGTTACAGGTATATATAATCATCTGGAGGTTATTAATTCTGGTAGCTTTACAGAGTTAGACAGCACCACCCTAACAGAATTAAAATTACTATGCCAAGAGAAAAACATAAATCTGCTACATTTTGAATGTCATTGGTTATATAGTGATAAAATACCAAAATTGCGTGAATTTTTTGGAGAAATAGGGGTACAGCTTAAAATAAAAACAGGTATAGAAACCTTTGATTATGAATTTCGTGAAAATATTTTAAGAAAAGGTATTACAGAGCAGAACCCTGATAAAATTTCTGAACAATTTGATGAATGTTGTCTTTTATTTGGTCTTTGCGGACAAACTACAGAAAGTATGAAAAAAGACATAGAAACAGCTCTTTCTTATTTTGAACGTGTATGTATAAATATTTTTGTAGAAAATAAAACTAAAATAAAACCAGACAAAGCTGTAATAAATAGTTTTATAACAGAAATTATGCCTGATTACATAAATAACCCAAGAGTAGATATTTTACTTAATAACACAGATTTTGGCGTAGGAGAGCAGGAGGTATAATATGAGTAACGAACTGCTATTAATAGGCTCGGTTATTTTAATATATGGGGCTGTTCTTGTTGCTTACCGATTTTTTGGTAAGGGTGGGCTTTATGTTATGACAGCCGTTGCCACTATTTTGGCTAATATTGAGGTTCTTATTTTAATTGATGGCTTTGGTATGGAACAAACCTTGGGTAATGTAATGTTTGCATCTACATACCTTGTTACAGACATACTAAGCGAAAACGAGGGCAAGAAAAGTGCAACCAAGGCAGTGTGGCTGGGTGTGTTTACATCTGTTGTTATGCTGTTGTTTACACAATATTGGACGCTGTATACCCCAGCAGAAACCGACTGGGCAACACAGCATATAAATACAATTTTTTCAACAACTCCTCGTTTGTTGTTGGCAAGTTTTATAGGCTATGTAGTTTCCCAACGCTTTGATGTATGGTTGTATCATTTTTGGTGGGACTTTACTAAAAAGAAAACAGGGGACAGCGACAGGTTTTTATGGCTAAGAAATAATGGCTCAACGCTTATTTCTCAGGTTATAAATACAGCCATATTCACTCTTATAGCCTTTGCAGGGTGGTACGACACAAAAACTCTTATAGCTGTAATGCTTTCCAGCTATGTTATATATATGTGTACCAGTTTATTAGACACCTTTGCTGTTTATATTGCAAGGTGGATGAAGAAAAAAGGCTATGTTAAGGATTAATTTTTAATAGTTTAACACCCATAATTTATTTGCCCACCGAATTTTGTGCGGTGGGCAATAATTATTTATAGATAGTGTTTTGTTTTATTCAGTTTTATCAATATTTTTATAAGCATTTTTCTCTATATAAGCCATCATTTGGTTACGCTTTACAATTACTAATATAAATGGTAACAGCAGAGTAAGAAGTTTAAGCTCAAAATTAAATACAAAGGCAAGAATAATTAAAATGACAATTAATATCATTTCTACAATATATGTAAGTTTGTTATCCTGTATCCATTTTGTCTTAAAGTAGTCAATTCTTTCTTGCAAAGTAAAGGTATTGCTGGTTAATGCCTTTTTTATGTTTACCTCGGCTTTTTCTTTGTACTGAGTTTCTGTTAATCGTTGTCCGCTTAATATTTCGTTTATTGATATGTTATAGTACTGGCTAAGTTGTTGCAATGCTTCTACAGGTGGAAGATAGTTTCCGTTTTCCCATCTGGATATTGTTTTATTAGTTGTGCCAATTATTTCTCCTAATTGTTCTTGAGTAAGCTTTTTTTCGTGCCTTAGCTGTGCTAAAAAGCTACCTATCTTTTTTGTATCCATTAGAATTACCTCACTTATTTATTTTTCTAAGAAAAATTATACAGTAAACAGCTTAAAAAGTCTTTACCATAAATAGCGAATAGGGTAAAATGCCGAAAAAACAGCCACATTGTGATATTGTTTCATCGCAATGTGGCTGTAATTGTTATGTTAACTCTCTTTATCTATTACAGGAATTTCTGTTCGGTCTATTTCATCAAGATTTCCCAAATAGTGCTTTGTGTCATCTGCTATTACTTTGCTAAGCATCCATATTGCCACTATATTAGGTATAGCCATTAATGCGTTTAGTATGTCTGCCATTGTCCATACAGCGTC
>JAXKHT010000057.1:0-3112 GCA_036549705.1 Acutalibacteraceae bacterium
ATATCATATTTATCAAAAGCGTTAATATCATAAGAGGTATTTTCCGTAGTGCCTGTAGATATGGTCTTTTGATTTTGTTTTGCAGGGGCAAGTGGTTTTTTCTGTTGAAATTCTTTATCACGCTTACTATCTGCTAAATCTTTTTCAGTTAAAATTCCCTTTTCGTGCCACTTTCTTATAATTCCTGCAATGAAGTCGATATTTACTTCACCTTTTACATTTAAGCAAATTTCGCAGGCTTCCTTTAGCATATACTGGTCATAGCCCCATTTATTAACCCAAAGGTCTGCTAACTCGCTTTGCTTTTTAGTTGGCTTAGAGGTACTTTTTAAGTCTAAAGCATTACTTACAACACTCCAAGTTTCTTTAGATAGGAATATCTCGTTTAATTTCTCTTCGGCTTTTTCAATGGTATCTACACCAGCATCGCCCCATTCTCTGCCTAAAGCCTCTATGTATCTCATTTTTAATTTATTTTCGGATTTAGCAAAATATAAAATCATAGTAATAATTTCATATGGCAATCCGTCATTGTCGTGCAATAGCAATAGGGTAGAGGTATCGTTATTTGTTAAAGGTCTTGCTAAAATTGTTTCAGCTTCTTCTACAAGAGAAGCAAAACCATCATCTTGAGAAATTCTTTGAGCAATGGTAACTGAATCAGCCTTTTGTGCTCTTGATAATGTTCTTGATGGTTGCTGGTAATTATCTATATTATTTTTTATTTCAGATACAGAATTGTTCAGTGTTTTGTCGTTATAATCCATTTGCTGTGTAGTAAAATGATTAACAGTAGGAATATTGTTTGGTATAGCATTATTATTTACAAAGTTATTTATAGGCAAATTTTGACTTTGTTCGTTATCGCCATTAAATTCTTTTGTAATTAACCCTACATTTATCCAAAATTCCATACAATCTTTTACATCTATAGGATTCATATTTAAAGCTACAGCAATATCATTTGCAGTAATCACTTCTCGATTGCTGTTATTACGGAGAATCCATAATAACACCTTTAATTGAGCAGCACCTGCTAATTTTATATATTTATCAACAACATCAGCCGGTACAGCAAATACACTACCCCAAACACCGGCACCACATCTATAATGTTCCATTATTTTACACCTTCATATTTATTTTTCAAAACTATTATACCATAAAATTTTATATATCACTACAGGAAATATTATTTTTATTTTATAGTTTTATAAAAAGTGGAACTATCATATTAATATATCGGAGGGGTAAATATGGTGCTAAACAAAAAAGACTTATTAAAAGTGAGTTTGATTATAACTACTGTATTATTATTTTCTGCGTTTGTAATGCATGGTTGTTGTAGCCAAATTACGAATGTGGTTAAGAATAATGATTCTATAACAATAGTTATTGATGCAGGTCACGGTGGGGAAGACGGTGGAGCAGTAGCTGGTGACGGAACTTTAGAAAAGGATATAAATTTAAGCATTGCTACATATTTGTGTCAGTTTCTAAAAAATAATGATATTAATATTATTATGACACGGAATAACGATATTGCTATATATGATGAGGGCTGTTCCAATATAAAAGAGAAAAAAGTGTCTGATATGCATAACAGACTAAAAATATTTAATGATAATTCAGTATCTATGGTAGTAAGTATACATCAAAACAAATTTGAGCAAAGTAAGTATTGGGGTACGCAGGTATTCTACTCTACTAATGATTCAAATAGTAAATTACTTGCAGAAAATATAAAAAAATCAATTACTTCAATGCTACAAACAGAAAATAAGCGAGAATGTAAAGAGGCAACTAAGAGTATTTATCTTTTGCATAACAGCCAAAAACCCTCTGTTATTGTAGAATGTGGTTTTTTATCAAATCCAGATGAATTAGCTAAATTAAAAACAGAGGAATATCAAAAACAAATGGCTTTTTCTATATTTTGTGGCTGTATGGAATATTTAGTAGATAACAAGTTAATGTAGAAATAAAAATGGCTGATTTCTGTTTTGGAAATCAGCCATACATTTATTTAAAATTAATTATTAAATTTGAACTAATTAAACACCCTGAGCAATCATTGCTTCTGCAACCTTCTCAAATCCTGCAATGTTTGCACCTACAACATAGTTGCCATCAAAACCGTACTTCTTAGCTGCTGTAGAAACATTGTTAAAGATGTTAACCATAATGCCCTGTAGCTTAGCGTCAACTTCTTCAAATGACCAAGATAGACGCATTGAATTCTGGCTCATCTCAAGAGCAGAAGTTGCAACACCACCAGCATTAGCAGCCTTACCAGGAGCAAATAGAACACCACTCTTCTGTAATAGGTGAGTAGCCTCTAGTGTTGTTGGCATATTAGCACCCTCAGCAACAGCAGTAACACCATTGTCGATAAGTCTTTGAGCGTCATCTTCTAGAAGTTCGTTCTGTGTTGCACAAGGAAGAGCAACGTCACACTTTACTGACCAATCGAATTTACCCTCGTGATACTCTGAGTTTGGACGGTACTTCTTATACTCTGTTAAACGCTGTCTGTTTACTTCTTTAATCTCTTTAATAGCATCAAGGTCAATACCCTCTGCGTCATAAATCCAACCTGTTGAATCTGACAAAGTAACAACCTTAGCACCAAGCTGTGTAGCCTTTTCTGCAGCATAAATAGCAACATTACCAGCACCAGAAACACATACAGTTTTACCAGCTAGTTCATAACCGTTCTGCTTTAGCATTTCTTCAGTGAAGTATAGTAGACCATAACCTGTAGCCTGTGTTCTTGCAAGAGAACCACCATATGTTAGACCCTTACCAGTTAAAACACCTTCGTAGATGTTCTTAATTCTCTTATATTGACCAAACATATAACCAATTTCTCTAGCACCTGTACCAATATCACCAGCTGGAACGTCTGTGTCAGCACCAATGTGTCTGCAAAGCTCAGTCATAAAGCTCTGGCAGAATGCCATAATTTCCTTGTCGCTCTTACCCTTTGGATCAAAGTCAGAACCACCTTTACCACCGCCGATTGGTAGACCTGTTAGAGAATTTTTGAAAATCTGCTCAAAACCAAGGAACTTAATAATACCTAGGTTTACAGATGGGTGTAGTCTTAGAC
>JAXKHT010000007.1:0-2236 GCA_036549705.1 Acutalibacteraceae bacterium
GGATTACCCCAACTATTGACATAGAGCCTTATATTTTATATTACTTATCTAGTGGTTTCATTGTTGGGAAGATTATTACATCTCTGATTGATGCACTGTCTGTTAGTAGCATAACAAGTCTATCTATTCCCATACCCATACCACCTGTTGGTGCCATACCGTATTCTAGAGATGTTAGGAAGTCTTCGTCAATCATATTAGCTTCTTCGTCACCAGCTTCTCTTAGCTTTAGCTGATGCTCAAATCTTCCTCTTTGGTCTATTGGGTCATTAAGCTCTGAATAAGCGTTTGCAAGCTCTCTGCGTGTTACAAATAGCTCAAATCTTTCTACAAGCTCTGGCTGGTCTGGCTTACGCTTTGTTAAAGGTGAAACCTCTACTGGATAATCGCAGATAAATGTAGGCTGTTGTAGCTTATCCTCTACATACTCCTCAAAGGCTGTATTAAGAATATTACCCCAAGTATCCGTTGATTTAACCTCTAGGTGTAATTCCTTAGCTACTTCCTTAGCTTTTTCAGTATCGCCAATAAACTGGCTAAAATCTACTCCGGCATATTCTTTAACAGCGTCTATCATTGTCATTCTCTTAAATGGCAATGATAAATCAACTGCTTCCCCTTGATATTCAATCTGGTCTGTACCATTAACAGCAAGACAAGCCTTGTTGATAAGTTTCTCTGTTAAGTCCATCATACCGTTGTAATCGGTGTATGCTTCGTAAAGTTCGATAGTTGTAAACTCTGGGTTATGCTTAACATCCATACCCTCGTTTCTAAATAATCTACCTATCTCATAAACCTTTTCCATACCACCAACTATTAATCTTTTTAGATATAGCTCTGGTGCAATACGCAAATATAAATCCATATTTAGAGTATTGTGATGTGTAATAAATGGCCTTGCTGAGGCACCACCTGCAATAGTATTAAGAATAGGTGTTTCAACCTCTATATAACCAACATCGTCAAGCTCTTTACGGATAGTTTTAATAATTGTACTTCTTGCTATAAATGCGTTTTTAACCTCTGGGTTAACCATTAGGTCTACATAACGCTGACGGTATCTAAGCTCTACATCCTTTAGACCGTGGTGCTTTTCTGGCAATGGTAAAAGTGACTTAGAAAGCAGTGTAACCTCTTTTGCATGAACAGAGATTTCTCCTCTTCTTGTTCTGAAAACAAAGCCCTTAACCTCTACAATGTCACCAATATCCCACTTAGGCATTTGAACCTTATAAGTATCCTCGCCTACGTCGTTAATTCTTACATATACCTGCATTCTTCCGCTTCTGTCGTGTACATCTAGGAAAGACGCCTTACCCATATCTCTCCAGCTCATAATACGACCAGCTATGCAAACATCTTTGTTTTCCATTTCTTCAAAGTTGTTTATAATATCTTCTGCTAATGTATCTCTTTGGCTGATTGTTATTTGATATGGGTCTTTTCCGCTGTCCTGCAACGCCTTTAGCTTATCACGACGAATCTGTAACAGTTCGCTTAAATCTTGTTCCTGAACCTCTAGCTCTGGTGTTGTATTTTCCTGACTCATTATTAATTCTCCTCGTTGCTCTTTAATACTTCAAGTACCTCATATTTTACTACACCTGCAGGCACTTCTACTTCAACAATATCCCCTGGTTCTTTATCCATAAGAGCCATACCAACAGGTGACTCGTCAGAAAGCATACCGTTTAGTGGGTCTGCGTCATTTGAACCAACAATTTTATACTCAAGCTCTTTATTTCTTGTAAGATTTTTAACCTTAACAACAGAGCCAACTCTTACTTTACCTGTATATATTTCTTCAATTACTACAGCATTTTCAAGCATAGCCTCAAGCTCTACAATTCTTGCTTCCATTACAGCTTGCTCGTTTTTAGCTTCGTCATATTCGGCATTCTCTGAAAGGTCACCGTAAGAACGGGCAATTTCAATTTTTTCTGCCATTTCATCTCGTTTAGTGGTTTTTAAGTAATCCAGTTCTTCCTGTAGCTTTTTCAAGCTTTCGCTGGTTAGTCTAACTTCTTTTGCCATAAATATCATCCTTTACAGTATATTTTCAAAGCGACTTTGCATATACATTAAATTTTAACATTACAAAGAGATGATGTCAAGATTTTTTGCAGTGTTCCAATACAAATTCTAAATTGCAATATAAAATGTCCACAAAAAAGTTAAGCGATATTTAATTTTTGAATCATCATATTTGCCGATAAGCCGTTAAATATTCTAC
>JAXKHT010000058.1:0-16893 GCA_036549705.1 Acutalibacteraceae bacterium
CAGCTCTTGCTCTTCTTAGGTCACCCTTTCTGTGAGGACCGTCAAGAATCATCTGATCACCTGTGTAAGCGTGGATTGTAGCCATGATACCGCTCTTGATTGGAGCAAAATCGTTAAGAGCCTTAGCCATAGGAGCTAGACAGTTTGTTGTACAAGAAGCAGCAGAGATGATCTTATCGTCAGCTGTTAGAGTCTTCTCGTTAACGCTGTAAACGATTGTCTTTAGGTCGTTACCTGCTGGAGCAGAAATAACTACCTTCTTAGCACCAGCCTCTAGGTGAGCTGAAGCCTTGTCCTTTGAGCAGTAGAAACCTGTACACTCTAGTACAACGTCTACATCTAGTTCGCCCCAAGGAATGTTCTTAGCGTCTTTCTCTGAATAAATTGTAATCTCTTTGCCGTCAACTGTAATTGAGTTGTCTGAGCAAGTAACCTTGTCAGCTAGCTCGTAACGACCCTGAGCTGAATCGTACTTTAGTAGGTGAGCAAGCATCTTAGGATCTGTAAGGTCGTTAATTGCTACAACCTCGTAACCCTCAGCTGTGAACATCTGTCTGAAAGCAAGACGACCAATACGGCCGAAACCATTAATACCAACTTTAATTGCCATGATAATTACCTCCTGTTATTTTACTTACTGTAATTTTAATTTAATCAGCATAGCATATATATTTTATAGTATTTTGGCAACAAATACAACCCTTTGATAAAAAATTAACAGAAAATTCTAATAAATTTTTTGTTTATAATTTAGTACACTTCACCAATTTATGATTTTATCAAACAAGATATAGTTTTGCCAAAAAACACATAATATATACTACTTAAAAACTTCTTTTATAGCATATAACCACATTTTTTGCTTGTATATAGTTGACAAATATGTGTAAAAATGTTATTCTTAATTTGGTTTTTAACCACAGATTTTAACTATCTGTTTTATTTGTTGGACTCTTATGGGGCCGTTATTATATATTTTTTGATTTTATTTAATTATTTTCTAAATATTTTTCATTATAACTTCCGGTTGTAAGGTTATAATTTATGTTAAATATTTTTTGTTAGCGTGTTATTCGCATATAAAAAATAATGTGAACCGTATTATCAGTGTTTATCGGATTTGTAACGGTTTTATACTATACGGTTATTTACACTTTCTAAAATTGAATATAGTATCCCTAATAACGGGCACCATTAAGTTAACACAACTTTTAGATTATTGACTATCTTAAACACTTAACAAGGAGGTGCCGAAAACTATGGATCCTATTTTAGCTATTGTGCTTATTATAGCTGTTGCTGCTGTTGCTGCTACGGTTGCTTTCTTTATGGGTTCTAACCATCGTAAGAAAATTGCAGAGGCAGAAATTGGCTCGGCAGAGGCAGAGGCTCAGCGTATAGTAAATTCTGCATACAAAGATGCAGAAGCTAAGAAAAAGGAATCAATCTTAGAGGCTAAAGACGAAATTCATCAACTAAAAGAAAATGCTGAAAAAGAAGTTGCAGAGCTAAGAAAAGAAGTTCAGCGACGTGAAAGAAGAATCCAGTCCAAAGAGGAAACTCTTGACAAGAAAATTGAAAATCTTGAGAAAAAAGAAGAAAAACTTGCTCGCAAACAAAAAGCAGTAGAAACCGAACTTGCAGAGGCAGAGCGTATTAAGCAAAGCCATATGGACGTTTTGGAAAATCTATCAGGACTTTCAAAAGAGCAGGCAACTGCACAACTATTAGAAAAGCTAGACGAAAAACTTACTCACGAAAAAGCTGCAAAAATTATGGATTATGAGCAGCAACTAAAAGACGAATGTGACAAAAAGGCAAGAAATATTATCTCCCTTGCAATTCAGCGTTGTGCCGCAGACCATGTTGCAGAGGCAACTGTTTCTGTTGTACCTTTACCAAGCGACGATATGAAAGGTCGCATAATTGGTAGAGAGGGTAGAAATATTCGTTCTATAGAAACCATAACAGGTGTAGATTTGATTATTGATGACACACCAGAAGCAATTACAATTTCTTGTTTTGAACCTGTTCGTAGAGAAATTGCAAGACTGGCATTAGAAAAGCTAGTGTCAGACGGTAGAATTCACCCTGCAAAAATCGAAGAAATGGTTGAAAAAGCAAAAAGAGAAGTTGAAGCTACCATTAAACACGAGGGTGAGCGTGTATCTATTGAAACAGGCGTAAACGGAATACATCCAGAAATTATAAAACTTCTTGGTCGTTTACGTTACAGAACAAGCTACGGTCAAAATGTGTTACAACACTCTATCGAGGTTTGTTATCTATCTGGTATGATAGCAGAGGAATTGGGACTTAACCCTACTATTGCTAAGCGTGCCGGTTTGTTACACGACATTGGTAAGGCTTTAGACCACGAGATGGAGGGTTCACATATTGAGCTTGGCGTTGATGTGGCTAAAAAATATAAGGAAAGCGAAGCTGTTATTCACGCTATTGCTGCCCACCATGGTGACATAGAAGCAAAAACAGTTGTTGCTTGTATTGTACAAGCTGCCGATGCAATTTCTGCTGCTAGACCTGGTGCAAGAAGAGAAAATCTAGAGAACTACATAAAACGTTTACAAAAACTTGAAGAAGTTGCTTCTTCCTTTGAAGGCGTTGAGGGTTCATTTGCAATTCAAGCTGGTAGAGAAGTTAGAATTATGGTTAAGCCAGATGTTATTGACGATGACCAAATGACATTATTGGCTCGTGCTATTTGTGACAAAATTGAAGCAGAGCTTGAATATCCTGGTCAAATTAAAGTAAATATGATTAGAGAAAGTCGTGCTGTAGAGTACGCAAGATAATTTAATATGAATTTCAAACAGACTGTGTTTTTCGCAGTCTGTTTTTTTCTGTGTTTCATATAGTTCAAAACTCCCACAAATAACACAACTCCAATAATTGACTTTATGTGTTCATAATGGTAAAATGATAATGAAATTTTGTGCCTTGAATGGCATTATATGAAAAATTGAGGTTTATATATGAAAAAAATTATGCTGGTTTTCGGCACTCGTCCGGAAGCAATCAAAATGTGTCCATTAGTAAACGAATTAAAAAGTCGTGACGGTATAGAAACTGTTGTGTGCGTTACAGGTCAGCATAGACAAATGCTTGACCAAGTGCTAAAGGCATTTGATGTAACCCCTGATTATGACTTATCTATTATGAAAGACAAGCAAACATTGTTTGACATTACTACAAATATTCTTAATGGAATAAAGGTTGTTTTAGAAGAAGTTAAACCAGATGTTGTTTTGGTACACGGTGACACTTCTACTACCTTTGTAACATCTTTAGCTTGTTTCTATCTTCAAATTCCAATAGGTCATGTGGAAGCTGGTTTGCGTACATATAACGTGTTTTCACCTTATCCAGAAGAGTTTAACCGTCAAGCAGTTGGCATTATAAGCAATTACAATTTTGCTCCTACCCAGCTTTCTAAGAATAATCTGCTTAAAGAGGGCAAAAATCCTGACTCTATTTATGTTACAGGTAATACTGCTATAGATGCTCTAAAGACAACAGTAAGAGAAGATTATAGCCATTCTGAGCTAGACTGGGCAAAGGGTAGCAGACTTATTATGATTACTGCCCATAGAAGAGAAAATTTAGGCGAGCCTATGAAAAATATGTTCCGTGCCATTCGCAGAGTTATGGACGAGCATAAAGATGTAAAGGCAATTTATCCTATTCATATGAATCCTGTTGTGCGAGAAACTGCTGATGCTATTTTAGGTGGAGATGACCGTATTCATATTATTGAACCTTTAGAGGTTCTTGATTTTCATAATTTCCTAAGCAGAAGCTATTTAATATTAACCGACTCTGGTGGTATACAAGAGGAAGCACCGTCTTTGGGTAAGCCTGTTTTAGTTATGAGAGATACTACAGAGCGACCAGAGGGAATATCTGCCGGCACTTTAAAACTAGTTGGTACTGACGAAGAAACAATTTACCAAAACTTTAAGCTACTTTTGGAAAATGATGAAGAATATAGAAAAATGAGCAACGCAAGTAACCCTTATGGTGACGGCTTTGCTTGCAAACGCATTGCAGATATATTGATTAACAGCTTTAATAATAACAATACTAGTGAGGTTTAATATGAACGATTTAATTAGCGTTGTTTTGCCTGTATATAATGGTGAAAAATATCTTAGTGAAAGTATAGAAAGTGTTATTAACCAAACATATAAAAATTGGGAGCTTATTATTGTAGACGATTGCTCTACAGATAATACAGCAGTAATTGCAAAAAAATACGCAGAACAAGATGATAGAATACATTACTATCTAAATGAGAAAAATCTTAGACTTCCAAGAAATTTAAACAGAGGTTTTTCTCTTGCAAAGGGTAATTATCTTACTTGGACATCTGACGATAATAGATACAGACCTACTGCATTAGAGAAAATGCTTAAAGCACTTAAAGACAGTAAGGATGCTCAATTTGTTTTTGCATCTTGCAGAATAATAGATGGTGATGGCAAAGAGATTGAGTATATAATTGTAAATGAACATAGCCAAAAATGTATTGTAGGTTCTTCTTCTGTTGGTGCTTGCTTTATGTATACACGCAAAGCATATGAAACTGTAGGTGAATATGACCCTGAACTTCCATTGGTTGAGGATTTTGACTATTGGCAAAGAATTTTTATGCGATTCCCAACAGTTACTATATCAGAAATTCTGTATGACTACCGTTGGCACGACGGTGCTTTAACAAGCACTATGAGAAAAGACCAGTTTAATACAAACTTGGAAAAAATGCTACTTAAAAATATATCTGGCTTTGGCAAAATAAGTGCAGAGCAAAAATATTTCTACTATCAAGCACTATATAATTGTCGTAAAAATTTAGGCGATAATGAAAACCCTTACGAAAAGCAATATAAGAAATATTCAACAATTTATTTTTGGACACGCAGGGTGCCTAACAAAATTATAAGAACATTAGAAGGTAAAAAATAAAATAGGTATAAACAATCCCATTCAACAGCGTACTATTGTATGCCATTGAATGGGATTTATTCTTGTAATTTTTCTAGATTTTAATTAGTGTTGGTGTATAATTCCAACACATAATTTATTCAAAAGCTCATCAAGTTTATATGGTGTAATATTATTACTTACAATAAACAGATTATAGCCATGCTCCTCATCAATATAATTGAAAGAAATATATGGTTCAATACCACCTGTATGTCCTACCCCACCATAAATTTCTGGCATAAGACCATAGCCATATGCAGATTCAGATTCAGGTGAATAGTTAGTAATCATTTCTTGATAAGTTTCAAGAGAAATTATCTTACCACTTTTCAAGCCAGACATCCACACATCCATATCTTTGGCAGTAGAAGCCAAATCTCCCGAACCCTTGGTTAATCCTTTTATTTTAGCGTCCTGTACAGAATCAATGTTTATACCCTTTGCCCACTCTGGTGAATCTTTTATTTCTTCTATAGAGCCAGTGTTCTTCATTCCAAGTGGCTGGAAAATATTTTCACTAATAAAATCTACGTATCTTTGACCAGACACAATCTCTACAATATTACTAAGCAAAAAGTAATTAGAGTTAGAATATGACATTTCGCTATTTGGCTCAAAAGCAAGGTCTTGGCTAAAAATCCATTCTTTAATTGCCTTTGTGTTTTCTTCTTCACTTTTATCTTGTGATGCTTCCTTAACAGTTCCGTCATTTACCATATCAGAAATTCCAGAACGCATACTTAACAAGTCTTTTAATGTAATATCCTTACCAATTTCATACTCAGAAAAATATTTACTTAATGTATCCTCTAATTTCAGCTTACCTTGGTCACGCAATAGCAAAATTGCAGTAGCACAAAACTGTTTAGATACTGAACCTAGTGGCATTGGTGTATCTTTAGTTAAGATATGGTTTGTTATGGAATAAAAATCATTTAGATATTTTCATAGATATGTCAAAGGCTTTTACAGAGTGAGTTAACGCACCTATAGAGATTATGTCTACTCCACTTTCGGCAACTGCACGAATAGTTTCACTGGTAATACCACCAGAAGCCTCTAGCAATGCTCTGCCATCTGTAATTTTTACAGCCTCTGCCATTAGCTCAGGACTCATATTATCAAGCATAATAACATCTACCTTAGCATCTATGGCTTCTTTTAATTCCTTTAAATTACGAACCTCAACCTCAATTTTAGTCATATGCCCTAATTTAGATTTTAGTTTAGCTACAGCATTTGTAATGCCACCGCCTGCATCAATGTGGTTATCCTTTAGCATTGCTGCGTCAGACAAGTTATATCTATGGTTTTTGCCACCACCAATTGTAACAGCATACTTTTGAATAGGTCTTAAATTTGGCAGAGTTTTTCTTGTGTCTGCAATAGATGCCTTTGTACCTGCAACAAGGCTTACACAACGGGCTGTTTCTGTTGCAATGCCACTTAGATGCTGTAACAGGTTAAGAGCTGTACGCTCACCCTTTAGCAAGGTGCGTGTTTTACATTTTACTGTGGCAATAATGTCACCATATTTAACATTTTCACCATCTTGTATGAAAACTTCTGCCTGATAGTCTGGCTGTAATATTTCAAATACTCTTAAAGCTATATCTATACCACACAATACACCCTCTGCTTTAGCTATAAAATTAGCTTGACCCTGTTGGTCGGCAGGAATAAGGTAGTCTGTGGTGGTGTCAAGATAGTTAATATCCTCTAATAAAGCAGATTTTATAAGATTATCTACGTAAATTTGATTAACCATAATTAATATTCCTCCTGTTGATTAGTAGTAACCTCCAGCATAATTTCCTGTGCAACTGTAGCAAGGCTTTTTGCTTCTATATAATCAGAGCATAAAATATAGTCGGTGTTTTCTAAGTTTTCTAAAATTTCATTAAACAGCTTATAGCTTTCTTCAAATTTTTCCGACTTTTTAATAACAAAGTATGTGTCCTGTAATATAGAGCGTATTTTTGTTCTTATGCCCTTTGGCAGTGTAACATTACCAGATTTATATACAGGTGGTTCACCTTGAACAGTGCCTTGGTTACCCTGTTGTATTTGGTTAATAATATCCATAGCTGCTCGCCTTGAGAAAACCAAGGCCTCCAACAAGCTATTACTAGCCAATCGGTTTGCACCGTGTACACCTGTGTGCGAACATTCTCCTGCTGCATACAGCCTGTCTACACTGGTTCTGCCATTTAAATCAACATCTATACCACCCATTAAATAATGTTGGCAAGGAAAAACAGGAATTCTTTCCTTTGTTATATCAACGCCCTCTTCCAGACAATTTTGGTAAATCATTGGGAATCTTTCTTTAATAAATTCCTCGCCCTTATGGGTTATATCCAAATAAAACTTTTCGCTGTTTGTGGCTATTGCTTCTCGTACAATAGCATCACTTACTACATCTCTGGGTGCAAGTTCACCACGAGGGTCATAATTGTGTGCAAATCTTTCTCCGTTACAGTTAAGCAAGTACGCTCCTTCACCACGAACAGCCTCGCTTATTAAAAAGCGTTCTCTGTCCTTTTCTGCTGCAAAGGCGGTTGGGTGGAATTGTATTCTGTCTAAATGCTTTATTTTTGCACCTAATCTTTTTGCCAATGCAATACCGTCACCTGTGGCTATGGCACTGTTTGTGGTGTATTCGTACACTCTGCCTATACCACCAGTAGCAATTATACAGTAGCTACAGGAAATTGTTATAATTTCCTCATTTTTCAGCACACCCAAAAAGAAGCCATTTTCAGCTTTATCAATGGAAAAAACAAGACTGTTTTCTACAAAATCAATATTGCTTTTACTTCTAACAATTTCTATTAGCTTGTCTGTTACAGCTTTACCTGTAAAATCCTTGTGGTGAACAATACGGTGTCTGCTGTGACCTGCTTCAAGAGTCATAAGTATGTTGCCCTGTGGGTCGCAGTCAAAATCTACACCCATTTCACGCAATTTCAGTACATCTTGTGGGCCTTCTTTTACAAGAACCTCTGTTGATTTTGGATTATTCTTATATTTTCCTGCAACAAAGGTATCCTCAATATGTAATTTATAATCATCATTTTCCTTATCAAGAACAGCAGCAATACCACCTTGGGCTAAAGAACTGTTGGATAATGGGGCTTCCCTTTTAGAAATTAAAAGCACCCTATGCTTGTCGCTAAATTGTAATGCTCCGTAAAGTCCTGCAACGCCACAGCCTATAATAACTACATCATAATTATTTTTCATTGCTATATACAACCTTTCAAAGGTACAATATATTTGTTACCTTATATAATATCACAAATTATTTATAAATTAAATATATTTTCAAAAAAATCACAGAGAAAGAATTAAAAAATAATTGATAATAATAATAGTAACATCAAAATCTAATTAAAAACTACAAGAGTAGTAAAAAGAAGATTAGCATAATATGAATTTATAGTTAATTTGTATTTACAATAGTTGACATTTTATATTCAGTTGATAAAATTATCTTAAATAATATTAATATGAGAGGGTAAATATGGAGCTTTTTGAAAACGAAATAAAACCACAAAGAACCCTGTTAGTTTGTGTAGACACAGGCGATTATGACGCAGAGTCATCTTTAGACGAGCTGTGGGAGTTGGCTGAAAGTGCAGGTGCAGAGCCTGTTGCAACAATGACACAAAAGAAAGACAAGCCAGAAACAGCCACATATGTGGGCAGTGGCAGACTTGAGGAAATAGCAGAATTTTCTGCCAATAATGACATAGATTTGCTTATATTTGATTGCGAGCTTACTCCAACTCAAATAAGAAATATAGAACAAGCTACAGATGTACGCACCATAGACCGTACAATGCTTATATTGGATATATTTGCACTTCGTGCAAGGTCTAAAGAGGGTAAGCTACAAGTAGAGCTGGCACAGCTAAAATATATGTTACCAAGACTTACAGGTAAGGGCATAGCAATGTCAAGACTTGGTGGTGGTATTGGTACCCGTGGCCCTGGTGAAACAAAGCTGGAAACAGACAAGCGACACATTAGAAGAAGAATGGAAACTCTTAAAGAACAGCTTGCAGATGTGGAATTGCACCGTAATATGCTGAAAACCAGAAGAAAAAAAGACGGTGTTATAACAGCTGCTATAGTAGGCTATACCAATGCAGGTAAATCAACATTAATGAACTACCTTACAAATGCAGGTGTTCTTGCAGAAAACAAGCTATTTGCAACCCTAGACCCTACATCAAGGGCATTAAAGCTACCTAATGGGGTAACTATTATGCTTATAGATACAGTAGGACTTGTAAGAAGATTACCTCATCATTTGGTAGAAGCCTTTAAGTCTACACTGGAGGAAGCTGCAACTGCTGATATTATTCTTAATGTATGTGACGCATCATCAGAAGAAGCACATTTACACCTGCAAGTAACAAAAGAGCTGTTAGAAAGCCTTGGCTGTGGCAATACACCTGTTATTCCTGTATTAAACAAATGGGATATGGTAGACCAGCAACAGGGTGTAGTAATGTCTGTTGGAAACTCTGTAAGAATAAGTGCTAAAAACGGAACAGGCATAGATAATCTTTTACAGGTAATTGAGGATAATTTGCCTGTAAAAATAAAAAAGGTAAAGCTATTAATTCCATTTGACAAGGGTGGTTTAGTGGCAGACATACGCACAAAGGCTACTTTACTAAGCGAGGACTATGTAGCAGACGGAATAACCGTAGAAGCCTTGCTTGACCCTGAAATGTATAATAAACTTAGCGGATATATTTGTGAGTAACATCAACAAAATAACTTAACAGTGTATTTTAATGTATTGCTAAATTTGCAGAAATAATATAGTTATGCTATAATGAAAAGATAAATTTTATGAAAGGAGCGTATACAAATGGATGTACAGGTTGGAGATATTCTAGAAATGAAAAAGCCACACCCATGTTCAAGCAAAAGCTTTGTAGTGCTCCGTGTGGGTATGGACTTTAAAATAAAATGTCAGGGCTGTGGCAGAGAGGTTATGGTTCCACGAGTAAAAATTGAAAAGAATATTAAAAAAATTATTAGAGGCGAATAGCTGTTTTGTTTTTTATAAATATTTTTCTATAAAAAATTGTAAAAAACAAGGAGAATTAAAATGTTTGAAAACAAGCTAGACATTTTTGAAAAAAGATATAATGAATTAAATAACAAGCTATATGACCCTACAGTTGCAGGTGACCCTGAATTATACCAAAAGGTAATGAAAGAATTTAAGGAAATAGAGCCTATTGTAGAGGAATATAAAATATATAAGCAGGCTAAGGCTACAATGGAGGAGTCGTTGGAAATTTTGAATGACTCTGACGATAAAGAAATGAGAGAATTAGCCGAGGAGGAGCTGGCATCTGCTAAAAACACATTGGCAGAAAGTCAGCAGAACATAAAGCTATTGCTATTACCAAAAGACCCTAACGATGACCGAAATGTTATTGTTGAAATTCGTGGCGGTGCAGGCGGAGAAGAAGCTGCTTTGTTTTCTGCTGTTTTGTACAGAATGTACTCAATGTATGCAGAAAAACGTAGTTTTAGAACAGAAATATTAAACGCTAACGAAACAGATATAGGTGGTTTTAAAGAAATAAGCTTTATGGTAAATGGTCAGGGTGCATATTCCAGACTAAAGTTTGAAAGCGGTGTGCACCGTGTTCAGCGTGTGCCAGAAACAGAAACACAGGGCAGAATACACACCTCTACAGTAACAGTTGCAGTTTTACCAGAGGCTGAAGATGTAGAGTTGGAGATAAACCCAACTGATTTACAAATTGACACTTTCCGAAGCAGTGGTGCAGGTGGACAGCACATAAACAAAACAGAATCTGCTATAAGAATTACACATATTCCTACAGGAACAGTTGTAGAATGTCAGGACGAGCGTAGCCAGTATAAAAACAAAGACAAAGCTATGAAGGTTCTAAAATCTCGTTTGCTACAGGCAAAGCGTGACGAACAGACTCAGGCTGTTGCACAGGAAAGAAAATCACAGGTAGGTACTGGTGACAGAAGTGAAAGAATAAGAACATATAATTATCCTCAAAGCAGAGTTACCGACCACAGAATTGGATTAACCCTGTATAAGCTGGACGAAATTGTAAATGGTAGCCTAGATGAGGTTATAGACCCACTAATAACAGCCTACAGAGCAGAACAGCTACAGGAAGGACTTGACGGATAATGAAAACACAGGTTCTTACTCCAAATGACAACTCCCTAAATCTTGCAGGAAACCTGTTAAGAAACGGAGAGCTAGTAGGAATACCTACAGAAACAGTTTATGGTCTTGCGGCAAATGCTCTTGACGGTAAGGCTGTAGAAAAAATCTTTAAGGCAAAGGGCAGACCAATGGATAACCCTTTAATTGTGCATATATGTGATATTTCTCAGGTAAATGATTTGGTAACAGAATTTACTGACAAAGCAAAGGCTTTAGCAGAAAATTTTTGGCCAGGTGCATTAACTATTATTATGCCTTGCTCAAATAAAGTACCTGTACAGGTTACAGCAGGGCTTAGCACAGTTGCCATTCGTTTTCCGTCACATAAAACAGCCCAAGATATAATACGATTATCAGGTGTTCCTTTGGCGGCACCGTCGGCTAATCTGTCTGGCAGTCCTAGCCCTACAAATGCACAATATGTATATAATGATATGAATGGAAAAATTCCACTTATTATAGACGGTGGCGAAAGTAATGTTGGTGTAGAGTCTACTGTAATAACTCTTGCTACAGAAGTACCCACCCTGTTAAGACCAGGTGGAATTACAGTTGAACAGTTGGAGGCTGTTATTGGTAAAATTAATATTGATAACGGTGTTACACAAATGCTTGACCATAACGCAGTTGTAGCCAGCCCAGGTATGAAATATAAGCATTATGCACCAAAGGCAAATATTGTAATGATAAAGGGTAGCCAAGATGAATATATTAAATATATAGACAGCCACGCAACAGATGGTGTGGGAGCATTGTGCTATACAGGTGATGAAAAGCTACTGAATGTGCCTTGTGTTGTTTTGGGTGACGAAAATGACTATATTACTCAGGCTCATAACCTGTTTACAGCTTTAAGACAGCTGGACGAAATGGGGCTTAAAACTGTTTATGCTCGTTGTCCTGGTACACAGGGTGTAGGCTTGGCTGTGTATAACAGGCTTATTCGCTCTGCGGGATTTGAGGTGATAGACCTTGCGTAATTACACAATAATAGGTATAACAGGCCCTACAGGTGCAGGTAAATCTTCCGTTACAAAATATTTGCAAGATAAAGGGTGCTATGTAATAGATGCAGACATATTAGCAAGGCAGGCAATGCAAAAAGGTAGCCATTGCTTAAAACAAGCCTCTGTAGTTTTTGGTGATGACATAATTAATGCTGATGGAGAGCTAATTCGCCACAAACTAGCTGAAAGAGCCTTTGCCACACCACAGGCTACAGAAAATCTAAATAATATAACACACCCGTGGATATGTATGCAAACCTTAAAAGCTGTAAATAAAACAAGAAATGAACATAATAATCCTATTATTATATTTGACGCCGCTGTGTTATTGGAAAGCAGTATGGATATAATTTGTGATTATATAGTTGCAGTTGTTGCACCCCCTGTGGTACGAAAAGAAAGAATTATGCTAAGAGATAATCTTACAGAGGAACAAGCAAATTTGCGTATGTCTGCACAGAAAGACAACAGTTTTTATACAAGACAGGCTGATTTTATTATTGATAGTGGTAATGATATTCACAGCGTACATAGTAGTGCTGATGAAATTTTGGCTATAATTTCAGGAGGTAGCAAATAATGTCGGTAAGAAAAGGACGGAAGCGTAAGCTATACCTTGGTGGAATAGTAGCAGGTCTTATTTCTTTAATAGTTGCATCTGTTGTGCTGGTATTTGTTATAGTTCTTTTTGTTACAGCTGACAAAGGGCTGGGCAAAGCCTTGCGACCAAACCAGTACGACGCTTATGTTCAGCAATATTCCAAAGAATATAATCTTGATGAAAATTTGGTTTATGCTGTTATAAAAGCCGAAAGTAATTTTAACCCTGACGCTGAGTCAAGGGTAGGTGCAATGGGGTTAATGCAGATTATGCCGGAAACCTTTGAATGGTTGCAAAATTATGCAGATGGATATGTACAGTATGATACTCCGTCTTTATTTGAACCAGAGATAAACATAAAATACGGCTGTATATTTTTGCAGTTTTTACTGGAAAGATATAGTTCAGAGTCAACTGCTGTTGCCGCATATAATGCTGGCTTTGGTGCAGTAGACAGGTGGCTGTTAGACAGCGAGTATTCAACAGACGGTGAAACCTTGTATTATATTCCATATCCTGAAACCTCGGCATATGTAGAAAAGGTAGAGAATGCAAAGTATTATTATGAAATTAATGCAGATAATGAAAAATAGATAAAAATTTGAAAGGATTGATAAAAATGGATAGCAATGAAAAGTCAAAAGCAAAGCAGTTAAAAGAAAAGCTGTTTGTTAAAAAGGGTGTTGGCATTAAAAAGCTATCAGCTGAAGAAATATCAAAGGCTGACGAATTTTGCAAGGGATATGTAGATTATATTGACCACGCAAAAGTTGAAAGAGAAGCAGTAGAAACATCTGTAAAAATTGCAGAGGAAAATGGTTTTGTAAAGTATGACAATACAAAAACTTATAAAGCTGGTGACAGAGTTTATTGTGTAAATAGAAATAAAAATATTCTGCTTACTGTTTTCGGTAAAAAGTCAGTTGCAGAGGGTGTGCGTTTTGCAATAGCACATATAGATTCACCAAGATTAGACCTTAAACCAAATCCACTGTACGAGGCTAACGACCTTGCTATGCTAAAAACACATTATTATGGTGGCATAAAAAAATACCAGTGGACAGCAATTCCACTGGCTTTGCACGGTGTAGTAGCATTTAAAGACGGTACATCTGCAAATGTAAATATAGGTGAAGATGAAAACGACCCTTGCTTCTGCGTAACAGACCTTTTACCTCATCTTGCTAAAGACCAAGTATCTAAGCCTTTGTCACAGGTGTTTACAGGCGAGGATATGAATGTTCTTATTGGTAGCAGACCTTTCAGCGACGACGAAGAGGCAGAGCTGGTAAAGCTAAATGTGCTTAATATCCTTTTTGAAAAATATGGAATATTAGAAGAAGACTTTTTGTCAGCAGAGCTTATGCTTGTGCCTGCATATAAAGCAAAGGATATTGGCTTAGACAGAAGTATGATTGGTGCCTATGGTCATGATGACAAGGTTTGTGCATACCCTGCGTTAATGGCAGCAGTAAATACTGTTGCTCCTGAATATACTGCAATTACATTGTTAGTAGACAAAGAGGAAACAGGTAGCGACGGTAATACAGGTATGAAATCTCGCTTTATGGAGCATTTTATAGACGAACTTGCAGATATGCAGGGTGTAAAGCCATACACTGTACTTAACAACAGCAAGTGCTTATCTGCTGATGTTAACGCTGCATTTGACCCTAACTATGCAAGTGCTTACGAAAGCAACAACAGCAGTTATATAAACAACGGTGTTGTAATTACAAAATATACAGGTAGTGGCGGTAAGTACGGCACATCTGACGCTTCTGCTGAATATATGGCTGAAATTCGCAGTATGTTAGAAAGAGAAAATGTACTGTGGCAGGCTGGCGAGCTTGGCAAGGTAGATGGCGGTGGTGGTGGCACCATAGCTAAATATGTTGCTAACCTTAATGTTGATGTAGTAGACTTGGGTGTTCCTGTACTATGTATGCATGCTCCTATGGAGATAGTATCTAAGGTAGATGTATATATGGCTTACAAGGCATTTTGTGCATTTTTTGAATAATATAAAAATCATTTGATAATAACAAAAACAGGACAGCTTCACAATTACAGTGGAGTTGTCCTGTTTGATTTTTCCATTTATTACTTACTATTTATTTTTATCGTATAATATTCTTAAACCCTTTAACAACAAATTGTTGTCAATTATAATACCCTTTCTTTTGCAATATGGCATTATGCTGGAAGCTAAGCCACCAGTTGCAATAACTGTTACGGATTTGCCAAGTTCCTCTTCTATTCTGGTTATAACACCATCTATCATTGCGGCATTACCGTAAACTGCACCACTTTTCATACAATCAATAGTGTTTTTACCTATAATCTTATCTGTTTTTGGTGGTTCCAAACTTATTTTAGGTAGCTGAGATGTTCTGGAGGTTAATGCCTCCTGAGAAATCATTATACCTGGGATAATCATACCGCCTAAATAGGTTTTCCCCTCGTCTATAACAGACACAGTTGTGGCTGTGCCAGTGTCTATAACTACAGCAGGTAATTTATATTGATTAATAGTTGCAACTGCATCTACAACTCGGTCACTTCCCATATTAGCAGGGTTATCCAGTGCTATATTAAGCCCTGTTTTCATTCCAGGCCCTACTACCATAGGCTCCATATCCACAACCTGCTTCACAGCTGTTTTTATAACAGAAGTTAACGGTGGCACTACAGATGAAATTATACAGCCACTAAGCTGTTCCTTTTTCACCTTGTACATATCCAGCATACTGTTTATTTCAACTGCATATTGCCAGCTTGTTCTGCTTATATCTGTTTTTATTCTAAATAGAGAATTTACCTTATTATCCTTATTAACACAGCCTAATACAATATTTGTGTTGCCTATGTCCAGTGCTAAAATCATACTCTCATTCCATTCTGCTTTGTAATGCTTTACTATAATAGATATTATACACTTTCCATAAGTTAATTATCAAGTATTTTCCTTTACTTTGGGGAAATAATTGATATAATAAAAGTACATTAAGAAATTATATAGAGGTGTTGCAAATGCTAAAGGACAAAAATATACTTTTATGTATAACAGGTGGAATTGCTGCCTATAAAATGCCTAACCTTGCAAGTATGCTGGTAAAGCAGGGCTGTAATGTAAATGTTATAATGACAAATAGTGCTGAAAACTTTATAACAGCCAAAACATTTGAAGCCTTAACAGGTAACCCTTGTATAACAGACACCTTTGAGCGAACATATCCTATTGGAATACACCATATTAATCTTGCAACTAACGCAGATTATGTAATGGTTTCTCCAGCAACTGCTGATATTATAGGAAAAATTGCCCACGGTATAGCAGACGATATGGTAACCTCTACCCTACTTGCCTGCAAATGTCCTGTTGCTATTGCACCATCTATGAATGTTACTATGTATGAAAATTCTATTGTGCAGGATAATATAGAGATACTAAAAAAACACGGTTATATTGTAATTGAGCCTAACACAGGCTATATGGCTTGTAGAACAACAGGCAAAGGAAAAATGCCAGAGCCAGCACAGCTTTATAAATATATAGAAAAAGAGCTTTCCTTTCCTCACGATTTACAGGGAATTAATGTACTGGTAACTGCTGGTGCAACAAAAGAAGCCATAGACCCTGTGCGTTTTATATCTAACCATTCTACTGGTAAAATGGGCTATGCTTTAGCCAAGGTAGCTATGCTAAGGGGTGCAAATGTTACTTTAGTAACAGGCGAAACTGCACTGGAGGATATTCCATTTATAAATACAGTAAAAATAAAAAGTGCAGAGGATATGTACAACGCAGTAATAAGCCACTTTGACAATGCAGATATAACCATAAAGGCTGCTGCTGTTGCAGATTACACACCAACTACTGTTGCAGAAAATAAGATTAAGAAAACCGACGGTGACAGTTGCATACAGCTAAAGCGAACTACAGATATTCTAAAGGAGCTTGGCAACAGAAAAAGAGATAATCAATTTGTATGTGGCTTTAGTATGGAAACTGAAAATATGCTGGAAAATTC
>JAXKHT010000059.1:0-7398 GCA_036549705.1 Acutalibacteraceae bacterium
GGTAAGCCCTGTCCAATAACATCTGATGTTGTAAATAGTTCCAGCTCTCTACCAAGTTTATTATGGTCACGAGCAATAGCCTCTTCTCTTTGCTTCAAATATTCTTCAAGCATAGAAGCCTTTGGAAAAGCTGTACCATATACTCTGCATAATTGCTGATTATTGCTGTCGCCTCTCCAGTATGCACCAGTACAATTTAATAGCTTAACAGCCTTAACATTACTTACAGACATTAGATGTGGGCCAGCACAAAGGTCTGTAAAATCACCTTGCTTATAAAAACTAATAGCTTCGCCTTTATCTGCGTGTTCTTTTGCAAGCTCTACTTTATAAGGCTCTCCCATTTCTTCAAGCATACTAATAGCTTTATCTGGTTCAAGCTCGAATTTTTCTAGTGGTACGCCACTTTTAACAATGCTTTTAATTTCCTTTTCAATCTTTTCTAAATCCTCAGCTGAAATGGAGAATCTACGTGAAAGTCATAGTAAAAACCATTATCAATAGCTGGGCCAATAGCTATTTTAGCATTTGGGTAAAGTCTTTTTACAGCCTGTGCTAAAATATGTGATGCTGTATGCCAGAATGTTTTTTTGCCCTCGGCATCGTCAAAAGATAAAATTTCAACTCTGCTTAATGTATCAAAAGCCAAAACTGTTCTTAGGTCTTTTAACTCACCATTAATTTTACAAGCACAAGCATTTTTATAAATACCACCGCCAAGTGATTTTGCAACTTCTGCAACTGTTGTGCCGTTTTCAAACTCCTTAATAACACCATTATTAAGCTCAACACTTATCATTTTCATCATTTCCTTTCAATAAAAATAAAAACCCCGTCCCATAATTGGGACGAGGAAATACTCGTGGTTCCACCCAAATTCAGTAAAACTTAATAAATATCACACAAATTCTTTGAATTTATTAAGAAATACTCTTTGACAACATATAACGGTGTTAACCGACATATCTTATTTCGATATGTAGCTCAAAGGTGGTAAAATAAAGCACTAAATATACCCATTTCAGCAAACAGGGTACTCTCTGAAAATAGCTAACTTTAAATCATATCCTTATCTTAGCTTTTAAGTATTAAGCACATAATATCACTGTTTTCAATTTAAGTCAAGCAATATTTGCATAAATTTAAGGTGACACTACAAAAATTTATAATAAATTTCCTTATCTTATTAATGCTAATGGTAATTAACACAAACAGTAAATAGCTCTAGTTAATATTAGATTATCACTAATAATTGTTTACATACTACAGCTACTGCAATCATCACAGTCATCTGCACAAGATTGTGAGTTATTAAATCCCTCTTCTTCCTCTGCTACCTTTAGCATAATAGCACACTCTATACGCTTCTTAAATAATTCGCAACCATATTCATATATACCAGTTATATCGCCAGTTGCATGGTAAGAGTTTGCTGCACATCCACCACTGCAATATAGTCTTGCCCAGCAGGTGTCACATTGTTTGCGTGCAAATACATTGCACTGTCTAAACTTATCCTGAATTTCAGTATTTTTAACACCATTCCATACATCGCCTAAATTATATTTAGGGTCACCTACAAATTGATGGCAAGGGAATAATTCACCCCAAGGTGTAACTGCCATATACTCTGTGCCACTGCCACAACCGGAAACTCTTTTATATATGCAAGGGCCGTGTTCTAAATCTATCATATAGTGATAAAAAGTAAATGGTCTGCCCTCTTTTTTACGCTTTAGCATCTCTTTTGCTAATATTTCATATTGCTCAAATATTTTTGGTAAGTCCTCCATAGTTAACGCATAAGGGTCATCTGGTGAACATACAACAGGCTCCATACTTAATTCTGAAAATCCTAAATCTGTCATATGAAATATATCATTGGTAAAATCAACATTATTATGAGTATATGTACCACGCATATAATAGCCTTTACCGCCACGCTTTTCTACAAAACGCTGAAATTTAGGAACTATTGCATCGTAACTGCCTTTTCCTTGGTAATTAACACGAAGATGGTCATGTACTTCTTTTCTACCATCAAGACTTAAAACAACATTGTGCATTTCTTTATTTGCAAAATCAATTACATCGTCATCTACCAAAACGCCATTAGTTGTTAAAGTAAATCTAAAATTCTTGTTATGTTCCTTTTCTACACTTCTGGCATAGGCAACAAGTTGCTTTACTACATCCCAATTCATAAGAGGTTCTCCACCGAAGAAATCAACTTCTAAATTTCGTCTGTTACCAGAATTGGCAATAAGAAAATCAAGTGCCTGTTTACCAACTTCAAAGCTCATTAATGCTCTATCGCCTTGGTATTTTCCCTGACTTGCAAAGCAGTAGCTACAATTTAAGTTGCAGGTATGTGCTACGTGAAGACATAGTGCTTTTATGTCATTATTATTTTTTTTGAAATCTATTGCAGACTGAGCATAGGTACTATCAGCAAATAATTTTCCGTTACTTGCAAGGTCTGAAATATCCTGATAGCACTCATCTAGGTCTTTTTCTGTTACATCTTCATAATCGGCATATTTTTCAAGCATTGCAGAAATTATATCCTCTTTACTATGATTAGAGTACATTTCAATCATATCATACGCAACTTCATCAACGCTGTGTACAGAGCCACTGCCCTCGTCTATAACAATGTTATATCCATTTAATTTATATTGGTGAATCATTTTATTCCCTCGTTATCTACAAAATAAAATGTCGCATACTCACACAATGTGTTATGCGACACTTTTTACAAAATTAAAATTACTTGCTGTTTTTCTCGCAAGGCTGGTTAGCAACACCGCAAGATGTTTTACAAGCTGACTGACAAGATGTCTGGCACTCGCCACAACCACCATTTTTAACGCTCTTAGCAAGATCTCTTGTTTTTAGAGTTTTAATTCTTTTCATGGTAATTTCTCCTTTCAAAATGTATATAAAGTTATACCATATGCATATTTTACAACTTTTTGCTGTTTATGTCAATATATATTAAGCAATGATGGTAAATATTCATAAAAATAATAATATATTGACCTTATAGAACAAATATTGTATAATCTTTAGGAAGATAAAATACTTTTAAAGCAAGGTGTTATTATGAAAATATGTAGCTACTGTGGAAAAGAAATTGACTATAATCATATATATTGCTGTGATGAATGTGATAAAAATACTTTTTTATATTATAAATCCAGAAAAAAATATCAAACTCTGTTTGGTACAATAATTACTATTTCTTTTATTGCCATAATAATAGGTGCTTTTTTGGGACTACTTTCTCAAATACCTAAATTAGGTTTATTAGTTTCTGGCCCTGGTGTGGCACTGTTGGGACTTATAAATTTGCTACTTCCTTATTACGGAATAGACGAAAATATAAAGAAAAAGGGCATTGCAGTAAGCAAAAAGAATGTCAAAACCCTTGGTGTAGCTCTACTTGCTTTAGGTGCAGTTTTAATTGTTGTTGGTATTATTTTACCATTTAATTAATTTTTTAATATTTAAGGAATAATAAACCTCTCTTGTGAAACAATAGTTATATCACAAAGGAGGTTTTTAATATGCTAGATAAATTAGCACTAACACTTTTGATAATAGGTGGAATTAACTGGGGTGCAATAGGTATTTTTCAGTTTGACCTTGTAGCGTGTATTTTTGGTGGACAAACAGCTATTGTAAGTAGAATTGTTTACACACTTGTAGGTCTTTCTGCACTTTGGTGTATATCCCTATTATTTAGAGATAATCCAGAAGCAGACCGCATTACAACATAACAATATGAAGATAAACGCCAGTGCCTGTGAAAAGGTACTGGCGTTTATTATTATCAAGTGTGTTAATATGCAACACAACAATATATCAACTATTTTTGTCTACCTGATGGAATTGCTTTAGATTACCTGTTTTTGCACTTCTTTTGTCAAGCTCTGCTAAAACTGAATCCATTTCAATACCTTGGCTTACCATCATTACTGTAAGATGATAGATAAGGTCAGCAATTTCGTAAACTGTTTCATCATTGTCGTTATTTTTTGCGGCAATGATAGTTTCGCTACATTCTTCCCCTACCTTTTTTAGAATTTTATCTAAACCTTTATCAAGCAAATAACAGGTATATGAACCTTCCTGTGGGTTTTCCTTACGCTCTATAACTGTTTGATATAAAGCCTGTAAAACGTCATTACTCATATTAATCATTCTCCTGTGTAAAATTCTTTAGTTTTGTATAAAAACAGCTGTGATTTCCTGTGTGGCAGGCTGCACCTGTCTGTTCAACTGTAATTAGTAAAGTATCATCATCACAATCTGTATAAATATCTACAATTTTTTGCAAATGACCAGAGGTTGCTCCTTTGTTCCAAAGTTCTTGTCTAGAACGGCTGTAAAACCAAGTATAACCGGTTTCAAATGTTTTTTGAATTGATTCACGGTTCATATATGCAAGCATTAAAACCTCGCCTGTAGAATGTTCTTGAATAATTGCAGGTATTAAGTCGCTTTTTTTGAAAAATTTATCAAAATCCATTTTGTACTCCTTATTTAATCATTTCGTCAGAAAGTGAAGATACCTGTATTGCTTCTTTAAGGTCAAGGTCACCTGTGTAAATTGCTCTGCCAGTTATTGTACCATATAATTTTAGTGCAGAAACATTTAGAATATCCTTTAAGCAAGAGATACCACCACTTGCAATTATATTACAAGAAACAGCATTTTGCAATTCATCTAGCTGTGCTAGATTTGGGCCAGAAAGCATACCATCCTTTGATATATCTGTAAAAATAATATATTTTACTCCAATATCCTCCATACGCTTAGCAAGCTCGATAAAATGAATTTCTGATTGGTCTATCCAGCCTTCTGCACAAACCATTTCATTCATTGCATCTATACCTACTGCAATTTTATCACCATAATTATTAACTGCATCTTTTACAAAATCAGGATTTTTAACTGCCGCAGAACCAAGTATAACTCTTTGGATACCATTGTTAAGGTACATTTCTACACGCTCCATATTGCGTATACCGCCACCTACCTCAACATTCAATCCAGAGCTTTTTGCAACATCTATAATTAAATCTTTATTTTGAACAGAGCCGTCCTTTGCTCCGTCAAGGTCTACCATATGCATCCATTTAGCACCAGCTTCCTTAAACCCCTGTGCTGTAAGGTATGGACTTTCTGCAACCTTTTCTACTGTATTATAATCACCCTTTTGTAGACGAACACACTCTCCGTCTTTTATATCTATAGCAGGTAAAATTATCATAACAAATTCCTCCTTCTGCAAATATTAATCGAGAGAACCTTTTGTGGACAGGGTCTTACCCTGTATGGTTTCTTTAACTGCCGATTTCATAGCGTGAGCAACAGCCTTAAATATTGCTTCAATTATATGATGGCTGTTAGCACCATATTCACTTTTTATGTGAAGTGTAATTCCAGCATTAAATGCAAATGCTCTAAAAAATTCCTCTGTCATACAGCAATCATACTCGCCAACAACAGCTTGAGGATATTCTGCATTAAATACTAAAAATGGTCTGCCACTTATATCTACACTGGCAAATGCAAGTGCTTCATCCATAGGTATGTAAAAGCTACCGTATCTTTCTATACCACCTTTATTACCTAATGCTGTATTAAAAGCCTTACCTAAAACAATACCAGTATCCTCAATAGTATGGTGGCAGTCTACATATAGGTCACCTTTAACCTTTACTGTCAAACCAAAACCACCGTGTACTGCAAAGGCTGTAAGCATATGGTCAAAAAAACCTACACCAGTGTTTATATCTACATTTCCACCGTCTAAGTCAACCTCTACAAAAATATCGGTTTCTTTAGTTTTTCTCTCTTCTATTGCACTCCTCATTTTTCTATACCCTCTCAACTGAAAAATTCGTTTAACAGCTTTACAACCTGAGTATTTTCTTCCTCTGTACCTGCTGTAATACGCAAATAATCACCCATAAATCTTATAGCAACACCATTGTTTAATAAATAGTCAAAGATTTCTTTACCAATGTCTGTGCGTATAAACACAAAATTAGAGCAACCTGTTATTATCTTTATTTTATCAGAATTATTAGCTTCAATTTTCATTAAGCTGTCATACAGATTTTTTCTTAGCTTAATAATGGTTTCCTGTCTGTTTTTAAGGTAATCTTTATTGCTATATATTATTGTACCAATTACTTGGGATACAGTATTTACATTATATGGGGATTTTACTGCTTTTAGAGCATTAGAAATTACTGGATTAGCAACAGCAAATCCTAACCTTATTGCTGCTGCACCCACCGCTTTAGATGCTGTACGCATAATAACAAGGTTATCATATGAATTAACTAAATCTAAAAGAGATGAATCCCAAAAGTCCATATATGCTTCGTCAAGAATTACTAAGGTATCTTCTAAACTTGTAATTAATTTTATAACATTATCTTTTGATATACCTTTAGATGTAGGGTTACAAGGATTAGAAAAAATAACAGCTCTAGCGTTATTATCTTTAACTGCATTTATAACAGAATCTACATCAACTGATAAATCTTCTCCTTTGGAAACAGATATGCAATTAACCTCTGCTAATGATGCATAAAAACGATACATAGAGAAATCAGGCTCTACTGTAACAACTGTTTCACCAGACATCATAAAACTAGACATAAGAATTGAGATTAATTCATCTGACCCATTAAAAGCTGTAACATTTTTGCTATCAATAGAATAATAGTTAGCAAAAGCCTTACAAAGCTCTGTTGCGTTTGGGTCTGGATAACGGTTGTAGTCCACAGAAGCTACTGCTAATTTAATTTCATCTAATATATCCTGTGGCAAGTTAAAACAAGACTCGTTAGCATCTAATCTTATTTTATAATCACCTGTAATTGGTTGGTATGGAGTTAGTTCAGAAATTTTTTTATTTAATCTATACACTGAATATCAATCCTTTGTTTCATTCTGCTTACGAACAATAATAGAATTTGCGTGAGCTGTAAGCCCCTCTGCATTAGCAATGGAAATTATATCATCAGCTTCCTCTAGTAATGCCTGCTTTGTGTAATATATAAAGCTAGATTTTTTAATAAAGCTATCTACAGACAATGGAGAGAAAAATCTAGCTGTGCCACTTGTTGGTAGTACGTGGTTAGGGCCTGCAAAGTAATCACCTAAAGGCTCAGGTGAATAATTACCTAAGAATACAGAACCTGCGTTGTCAAGTTTGCCTATATATTCCATTGGATTTTCAACACATACTTCTAAGTGTTCAGGTGCAAGAATATTTGCAAAATCTACTGCTTCATCAATATTTCTGCAAACAATTATAACACCATAATCCTTTAATGATTTTTCTATTATTTCCTTACGACTTAAAGTTGCAC
>JAXKHT010000060.1:0-15674 GCA_036549705.1 Acutalibacteraceae bacterium
CTTATAAACAAAATAAATCTTTATTAATAAAAAAGAAAATCAATAATAACCCACATATTAAAACTAATAATAATTCAATATCAATTATTTGTTCTAATAAATTTAGTTTAAAATAAGGTTTGTCTTTTTCTTTTATGATTTTTGAAATTAAAGAAATGTGCTTAATTATATCTATAAATGTTAATGCACTAACACACATAATGAAAATATTTATAATAAGAATAATATTCATAGTTTTTTGCTCCATTATACATTAATTAATTATAAAATTCAATCGACAATTCTGTTAATAACTATTTAATTGTTAATCAAATACTTTATGATTATTAGGTTTGACTAATATACATACATCAACATCAAATGCGATTGCAAGTTCATCATTATAGTCCAAAACTTTACCTTTGTAGAGTTTTTCTTTCATAGTGTCAAAATCCATTACCATATAAGTTACGACTTCTAACGCTTCTATCGACTCAAAAGTCGGATATTTATCATTAATAAAAATACTATCTAAATAATCACAATCAAAATTTTTAGCTTTTTCAATGTCGTTTACAGGACAAAATACTCTTACTCCTGATAAATAATCTTTATCTCCGTATACTGTGTTGGAATTATAATAATTTAATTTCGTTAGCAATTCTTTAACTGTCATTAAATAAAATCCTTTCTAAAAGCGGAACTAGGACTGGTTTTACCAACAGAAGAAAAATTATGTTAGTTTTCATTCCAGAAGTTATCCACATAATCTAATCTACCATACTCTTTTACTAACCTATCAAGCCATCCTTGAATGGTTGGTTTGATAGCTGTGTATATTTGGTTTAGCCATTCTTCTTGATTGTAGTGGTCGAAATCCTCGTCAACATTGAACTCCCAATTATCAGCTATATCCTCTTTAATACTTTGCCAATTAGGTATATGATGCTCAAAATTAGCGACATTTTTCATATTATAGATTGTTTGCTTCCAATCATCTATAATTACTTTTTGGACATCCATCCAAGTAGCATACCTTTGTCCATCAACAGTTTCATATCTCTCGTTTTCCATATTAACCCTCCTTTCAAAAATCGGAACCAGTTCCGATTTTGCAAAATTAACAAGTAGTAGAATAACGAAGTTTTATAGCTTCAATAAAATATTTATCCCAACTAGAATATCCGAAGATGTTGTAAACGCTGTTAAGCTCCTGTTTTTCTTCTGTGGGAAATCCGTTCCACAAAACAAACGCAAGTCTGATAGCCTTTGCAGAACTGCTTGTTTGCCAAGGTTGCTCAAAATTATCAGGTCTAATACACATTTCTTTAAAGTTAAACATCTGCTCAGCTCGGCTCATATTACAAGTAAGTGCGAGTAGATACATAACAGACTTTGTTTCTTCATCAGCTCGATTGCACTTTTTTAGCAATGTGTGGTACATATTTTTGTGGTTTTCATCTTTAAATTGAATTTCATAATTCATATTAATCGTCCTTTCTTTCTGAAAATAAAAAAGCAGAGCTTTTATCACTCTGCTTTTGAATAATCTTGTATTGAATAATTGTCATTAATATAGTTGTTTAATTTAGATATATTTACTTGTTTGAATTTCTCGTCTAAGTGAGTATATATATTTAAAGTTAGCTTAACATCACTGTGACCGAGCAGAGATGATGCTGTCATCAAATCAACTCCGCTTTTATACAACATAGTAGCGTATGTATGCCTTAATTGATGTGCATTAATTTTTTCTAAGACCTGTGGTGTTCCGTCAGGAGAAAAAATACTTTTAGTATTTGGATTTAATTCTGCGTACCTAATATAATTAAGTTGTGTATTGTAACTTTTCCAAACCTGTGTCCAAGAAGAAGGTGTATGAATAGAACCATTAATCTGACAACTGATATAATCATTATCTGTTGAATTATTTGATTTCTTTAAATTAACAAGAAAATTTAACAGATAGTCTGGAACAGAAACTATTCTAGTCTTATTATTTTTTGTACCTGATTTAACTTGATATAAGTTAGTTCCAACTCTTTGAAGTGTTTTATTTACAGATATGACCTTTCGTTTAAAATCAACATCACTCCACTGCAATGCGAGAACTTCACCTTTTCTAAGTCCACAAAAAAGCATTATTAGTGAAGCAACTTGTGCTCTATGTTTAACAGATATAATTAATCTCTGTGCCTCATCTGATATACACTCAACTACTTTAGTAGGAGCAGAACGAGGGATTTTCTTTTTCTTGTTTGATGCTGGATTTTTATTTATAATATCATTATCAATTGCTAAATCAAAAATGCGAATTAAAGTATTTACAAGTCCTTGTAAAGTCTTCTTTGCCATTGGTTTACCTGTATTAGGATTTCGCCTTGATAGCTCTACGATGATTTTATCTACATCTAAAGGTTTTATATCTTTAACTTTTTTATCACCAATAAACCTACAAAGATGACTAACAAATCTTTCTTGTTGTTTTTGCCAACTATACGATAAATATACATTTACATCGTATAACCATACCTCACTGAGTTCAAAAAAAGTAATATCCTCGCTTAATTCCATATTTAAGCCCCTTTCTCAACAATATCTAAGATATTATATCATAAAATAGCTAAATATGAGATTATTCACTACGAACCAGTAGGTCGGAGGTTCGAGTCCCTCCCAGCGCGCCAAACTCCTCAATCAACGTTTGTTGGTTGAGGAGTTTTTTTTAGCTTTTTAACAAATTACATACTATTCCCACTAAAAGCATTTCAAATTTCTATTCCTAAGTATTTGTTAATTACCGTAAGAATTAGTATAAAACACACCATTTTATTACCGCAATCCCTGCTAATAAAAGTTGCAATTTATCGGTAGAAATGGTACAATATACTGTACAATGCAACAGGTATATGCTGTTGAAAAAGGTGATGAAAAATATGGTAAAAAGTATGACAGGCTATGGTGGTAGCAGACAGATAATTGACAATAGAGAAATTTCTGTAGAGATTAGATCTGTTAATCACCGATATTTTGAATTAAACTGTAGAACTCCAAGAGAGATGTCTTTTTTGGAGGAAAAAATAAAGGCAGTTGTAAAAGAAAAGGTTTTTAGGGGTAAGGTTGACATTTTTGTCAGCGTTGGTGTTGATGAAAATGAAGAAGCTGTTGTAACAGTAAACCACAGCCTTGCAGGTGGTTATGTAAAGGCTTTAAGAGAGGTTGCTGTTAAATATGGTTTATCTGATGATATTTCTGCAACATCAATAGCAAGATATAACGATATATTTAAAATTAATAAACCACAGGCTGATGAGGAAAAAATCTGGAATTCTGTAAAAACTGTGCTTGATGATGCTGTTGATAAATTTGTGGCTATGCGACAGGCAGAGGGTGAAAAGCTGTATGAGGATATTACTGGCAGATGTAAAACTATTTTAAGCCTTGTTGGTGATGTTGAACAGCGTTCTCCTCAAACAGTTGAAGAGTATCGTACAAAGCTATTAGAGAGAATGAACGAGGTTTTAGCTGGTGCAACAGTTGATGAACAGAGAATTTTAACAGAAGCCGCTATTTTTGCTGACAAGGTTGCTGTGGCTGAGGAAACTGTAAGATTAAGAAGTCATTTTGACCAATTTGATAAAATACTAAAAGCAGACGGTGCTGTGGGTAGAAAAATTGACTTTATTTTACAAGAAATGAATAGAGAAGCAAATACCATAGGTTCAAAAGTACAGGACGCACAGCTGGCTCATATTGTAGTAGATATAAAGGCAGAGCTAGAGAAAATTAGAGAACAAGTGCAAAATATTGAATAAATGGGGTGTTATCTATGAAGCTGATAAATATTGGCTTTGGAAATTTGGTTTCATCAGATAAAATAATAGCTGTTGTTTCACCCGATTCAGCACCCATTAAAAGAATGGTTCAAGATGCAAAGGAACAGGGTATGCTTATAGATGCAACATATGGCAGAAAAACTCGTTCTGTTATAATATCAGAAAGCGAGCATATAATACTTTCAGCTATAAATCCGGAAAGCATAGGAAACAGGGCAGAGGTTCAGGAGGTTGAGGACAATGGATAAAGGCTTTATTATAGTAATTTCAGGTCCGTCTGGTGTAGGTAAAGGTACTTTAGTAGGGGAATTGCTTAAAAATTCTGACGATTTTGCATTGTCTATATCTGCTACAACTCGTCAACCAAGAGAAGGCGAAGTGCATGGCGTTAATTACTTTTACATAACAAAAGAAGAATTTTTAGATAAAGTAAATAATAATGGTATGCTTGAATATGCACAATATAATGGTAACTATTATGGTACTCCAAGAGAATATGTAGAAAGCACTACCCAAAATGGTAAAAACATTATTCTTGAAATTGAAGTACAAGGAGCTAAAAAAATTCAAGATATGGGATTAAGCGTTGTTACAATTTTTGTTATGCCTCCAAGTTGGGAAGTGCTTAAAAAGCGACTAATGGGCAGAGGAACAGAAACAGAAGATGTAATTGAAAATCGTTTGAACATTGCAAAAGAAGAAATGACTCAGGCTGATAAGTATGATTACATAGTTATAAATGACCATTTACCTGATTGTGTTGAGGATATTAAGAAAATTATTGATTCCGAAAAATGGAAAAGGAATAATATGCTTAATTTTGTTGAGGGAGTGTTAAATGATGCAAATGCGTAAACCTTCTGTGGAAGATATGCTTAAAAATAGAATAACAAGATATTCCTTAGTGTGTGCAGTTGCAAAAAGAGCAAGGGAGATTGCTGAGGAGCTATCTGAAAATAATGAAATTTCTGACCAACAGTCAGTTATTATGGCTTTAGAGGAATTTGAAAAGGGCAAATATAGTATTCTTGAGCCAGATATTAATGAATAATAAAAAGATATTACCGCTTTGCTTAAAGGCAGAGCGGTTGTGCTGTTATATATAATAATTAAAGTTGAGTAATAGATATAAAGGAGTTGCTAATAATGGAAATGCGTAGACCATCAGTAGAGGATATGTTAAAAAATAGAACAACAAGATATTCACTTGTGTGTGCAGTTGCAAAAAGAGCAAGAGAAATTGCAGAGGAAATGGCAGAGAAAGAAATAATTTCTGACGAACAGCCTGTTTTATTGGCATTGTCTGAATTTGAAAAAGGTAAGTATAGCATATTAGAGCCTAATATAAATAAGTAATAAATGATTGAAAATAATGATAATCTATCCAAGGCTATGCTAGTTGGCGTAGCCTTGGATAAGACTACCTATAGCTTTGATAAAGTGTATGATTATCTTGTGCCTGAACAGCTTGCTGACAAGGTAAAGGCTGGGTGCAGAGTAACAGTGCCTTTTGGTAGAAGTAATTACAAGCGACAGGCTATGGTGATTTACACAAAAACTGAAGGAATAAATACAGCCAAATACAAACCCATTATAGCCTTGCTTGACGAACAGCCTGTATTGTCACAGGAGCTTATTGGGTTAATTGATTTTATGAAAAACAGGTGCTATTGCACTATGTATGACTGTATAAGGGTAATGTTGCCTGCCGGTATTAATTATAAAATTAATGCTATGTATTCTGTTAATAACGAATTTTCCAGTGAATACACAGATAATCAGTTTAGTTTTTTAGATGCAGACCAGAAGCAGGTGTACGATTATTTGTTATTACATAAAAAGCCTGTAAGCCAAAAGGTAATACTAAAAGAGCTTGGTTTTTCTGAGGATAATCCTATATTGCATAATATGTCTATGATGGGCATTTTAACAAAGCAAGACGAGGCTTTGCGTAAAATTGGAGATAAATCTCAGAAAATGATTCGCATAAAGGGTGATAAGTCAGATGTAAAACTTACACCAAAGCAGGCAGAAGCGTATGAAGTTCTTAATATGACTTTGTCTATATCTGTTAGAGAGCTTTGCTATTTTACTGGCTGTACACAGGTTGTTGCAGACGGATTAGTAAAAAAAGGTGTTGCAGAATACTTTGAAGAGCAGGTATTTAGAACACCTGCTATATATAAGGATATACAAAAAAATAAAACCGAAATAAAGCTGACATTAGAACAGCAAATGGCATATGATGACCTTATAAATCGTTATCGCTCTGGCAAAGCACAGGTTTCACTTTTATATGGTGTAACAGGTTCAGGAAAAACCTCTGTATTTATGAGTCTTATTGATACAGCTGTAAAGGATAATAAAGGTGTTATCGTAATGGTGCCAGAGATTTCTCTTACACCACAAATGATAAATTTATTTACCACTAGGTATGGTCAACAGGTTGCTGTTTTTCACAGTGGATTATCTGTAGGAGAACGCCTTGACGAGTGGAAGCGTGTAAAAAATGGTTATGCCAAAATTGCTGTTGGTACACGCAGTGCAGTGTTTGCTCCTTTTGATGATATTGGGCTAATTATTATGGACGAGGAGCAGGAATATACCTATAAGTCAGAATCAAGCCCACGGTATCACGCAAGAGATATTGCAAAGTACCGTTGCAGTAAGCATAACTGTTTGTTGCTGTTAGCGTCTGCTACACCATCTGTAGAGAGCTTTTATAATTGTCAAAAGGGTAGGTACTCAATTAATAGATTAAGCGAAAGATACGGTAAGGCTCGTATGCCACAGGTAATAGTTGCCGATATGAATGTTGAAAATGAGCAGGGCAATTATAGTGGTATGGGAAGTGTGCTTTTGCAAGAGATTGAGAAAAATTTGGAGCAGGGCAGACAATCTATAATTCTGTTAAATAGGCGAGGCTACAACACTTTTGTTTCCTGTAAAAAGTGCAACGAGGTTGTTACCTGTCCTAACTGTTCAATATCACTTACCTATCATTCAGATAATAGCAGGCTTATGTGTCATTATTGTGGATATTCTGAACCTTTGCAAAAGCAATGTCCAGTTTGTAATAGCTATGGACTTAGATTTTCGGGTTTAGGCACCCAAAGGGCAGAGGAAACTTTATTAGATGCCTTTCCTGACGCAAAAATTCTAAGGTTAGATGCAGATACAACTATGGCTAAATTTTCTCACGAAAAAAAACTAAGTGATTTTGCAAATGGAAAATATCAAATTATGATAGGCACACAAATGGTTGCAAAGGGGCTTAATTTCCCAAATGTTACATTAGTTGGTGTTTTATCAGCTGACCAAATGCTGTATTCTGACGACTACAGAAGTTACGAAAGAACTTTTTCTTTGCTTACACAGGTTGTTGGTCGCTCTGGCAGAGGTGGTTTAGCAGGTAAGGCTATAATTCAAACCTATACCCCAGAAAATCCTACAATTTTACTGGCTGCAAAACAGGATTATGACAGCTTTTATAAAAATGAAATATTACTTAGAAAAGCTATGTTGTATCCACCTTTTTCAGATATTTGTATGGTTGGTTTTGTGGGAGAGGACAACTATAAAACAGAAACAGCAGCAAAAGAATTTACAGAAATTCTTGTTAAAACTGCAAAGGAAGAATATCCTAATATTCCTTTGCGTGTGTTGGGGTATTCTCCGGCATCTATAAATAGAGTTAATAATAAATTTAGATATAAATGTGTAATGAAATTTAGAAATAGTCCGGATTTTAGGAAAATGATGTCACAGCTGTTAATTGACTTTGAAAAAAATAAGAAACACAAAAATGTAACAGCATATATTGATATAAATCCAGATATGATTTTGTAATTAAATCTAATGTAAAATAATTTAACATAAGGAGAAAAGTATGGATAACCAAATTTACAGCGATGGAAAACCCCTTGACCCTAAATATAATAAGTTTTTCTATATAGCGTTTATTGGTTTTTGTTTAGTATTTGCTATTACTATTTTGTCTGTTACAATTCCAAATCATCAAAAATACAATTATTTGCTTGAAGGCGGTAAATCTGCTCAAGGTGAGGTAACATCTGTAAGACGTAAAAATTTAGAGGACTCATATAAAGTAAAGGGGTATTTTACTGTTGATGAAAATGAATATAAATTTAGCTGTATATCAGATAAACGCATTAATAAAGGCAGTTTTTGCACAATACTTTATGAGGAAGATAATCCATCAAATTATATAGTAGAGGGTATTGAAACTAATTTCGCTAAAGGGTATGTGGCTGTGTTAATTGCTCTTGGAATGGGTGCTGTTATGGTGTTTCTGTGGTCGCTGGAATGGGGAAAGAAGAGAAATATTGATGAGTTAGAACTTTATAACCGTAATGCAATGGCAGAAAAACGCAGAGAATATATTGAAAGAACAGGTGATGTTTGGCACATTGACATTACAAACGAGGAAAATAACGAAAAGCTTTACCAAAGCAGTCAGCCAACATCAAATTATAATGTAAACACAGGCTTAAAAAGAGGGAACATAGGAAGCACAGCTTTCTATGGGAGAGAAAATAACTCTTCAAATTCATAGCACTGTTAACAGTGCAGTATACTTGTCCTTAAATAGGGACTGAAAAAATTACTACTTTATAATACAAGGAGAAATTGTAATGGCATTAAGAAATATTGTAAAAGAGGGCGACAGCGTTCTTAATAAAAAATGTCATCTTGTTACAAAGTTTGATGACAGACTTGCTATGCTTATAGATGATATGAAAGAAACTCTTGCACAGGCTAATGGTGTAGGTTTAGCTGCACCACAGGTTGGTATATTACGCAGAGTTGTTATTATAAGTATGCCTGAAATGGATATTGATTTAGAGCTGGTTAACCCTGAGATTATTGAAGAAAGTGGTCATCAAGAGGAAACAGAGGGCTGTTTGTCTTGTCCTAACCAGTGGGGTGTTACAAGCCGACCAATGTTTGTAACAGTTAAGGCTTTTGATAGAAACGGTAAGGAATTTACAGTAAAAGGCGAGGGCTTGTTGGCTCGTTGCTTCTGTCACGAGCTTGACCATTTAGACGGTATTCTATTTAAAGAACGCACAATAAAGATGTTAGCTCCTGAGGATATGGAGTAATAAACCGTAAGGAGAATGAAAATGAATGTTGTATATATGGGTACACCTGAATTTGCTGTACCACCTTTACAAGCTATTATAAATGCAAACCATACAGTTACAGGTGTATTTACTCAGCCAGACAAACCAAAGGGCAGGGGATATGTTCTTACACCACCACCTGTAAAGGAATGTGCTTTACAACATAATATACCTGTGTTCCAACCAAAGTCTATGAAAGACGGAGAGGCTTTGGAAATATTAAAGGAACTAAATCCAGATGTAATTGTAGTAGTTGCCTTTGGTAAAATACTACCAAAGGATATTTTACAGTTGCCAAAATACGGTTGTATAAATGTACACGCTTCTTTATTGCCAAAGTACAGAGGAGCAGGCCCTATTCAATGGTGTGTACTTAACGGAGAGGCTGAAACAGGTGTAACAACTATGCTTATGGCAGAGGGCTTGGATACAGGAGATATGCTGTTAAAATCGGTAACTAAAATAGGAGAAAACGAAACAGCAGGACAGCTTCACGACAGACTGTCTGAAATGGGTGCATCTCTTATAACTAAAACTTTGGAAAAATTGCAACAGGGTGAAATTACACCAGAAAAGCAAGACGATAGTCAATCTAATTATGCACCTATGCTTACAAAAGAGCTTTGCAAAATAGATTGGTCAAAGTCTGCACAGGAAATCCATAATCAAGTGCGTGGTTTAAATCCATGGCCTGTGGCTGTAGCAACAGTGAATGGTAAGCGTGTTAAAATTTATTCAACACAGCTTTGCAATAAAAACGGAACAGCTGGCAAGGTTATTTCTCTTGACCCTTTAACAGTTGCTTGTGGAGAAAATTCTGTTATTATTTCTGAATTACAGCCAGAGGGTAAAAAGAGAATGAACGCTCAAGATTATGTAAGAGGCTACAGATTAACAACAGATACTATTTTTGAATAATTAATAGGTAAGGAATACTTTTATGGCTAATCCTAGAAAAATAGCGTTAAATATATTGTTAAAAATAGAGCAAGAGGGAGCATATTCTAACATACTTCTTAATAACCAGTTTAAAGAGGAAAATTTAACAGGTATAGATGCTTCCTTTTGTTCAGCATTAGTTTACGGTGTATTAGAAAGAAAATTACTTCTTGACTACATAATCAGACAGTTTACTACAATAAGATTAAAGAAAATAGAAAAACCTGTGCTTAATATTCTGCGTTTGGGTGTTTTTCAGATTTTGTTTATGGATAAGGTTCCTGAAAGTGCCGCAGTTAACGAATCTGTTAAGCTGGCAAAGGGTATGAAGCTTAATAAGGCAAGTGGATTTATTAATGGTGTGCTTCGTGGTTTTCTTCGCAATGAATGTAAGTACAAGCTACCAGACAAAAATTCTGATATTGCTATGTATTATTCTGTGGTTTATTCCACACCAAAAGAGATTGTCAGCCTGTGGTTGAAATCCTACGGAGAGGAAAATACAGTAAAAATTTTAGAAAATACAACAGGCAGACCACCTGTAACAGTAAGAGTTAACACTTTGCGTACTACTGCTGACAAGTTAATAGAAAGATTTGAAAAAAGTGGTATAAAAGCAGAGAAAACAGCTGTTGAAGATGCTTTGTTCCTGAAAAGTACAGGCTCAATAGAAGCTACTACAGAATATAGAGAGGGATTGTTCCACGTACAAGATTTAGCCTCTCAGCTTTGTTGTAAGGTGCTTGACCCGCAGTGTGATATGACAGTTTATGATTTTTGCTCAGCCCCAGGTGGAAAAGCATTTACAATGGCACAGCTAATGGAAAACAAGGGCAACATAAAAGCCTTTGATATGTATGACCATAAGGTTACTCTAATTAATAATGGAGCATATCGACTAGGGATAAAGAATATTCAAGCAAGTATTAGAAATGCATTGGAATCAACCCCATTGCCAATGGCGGATAGAGTTTTATGTGATGTTCCTTGTTCTGGTTTAGGAATAATCAGAAGAAAGCCAGAAATTAAATACAAAGAGGATTTAGGTCTTGCAACTTTACCACAGCTACAATATGACATACTTTGCAACTGTGCAAAGTATGTAAAATCAGGTGGTTTCCTTGTATATTCTACCTGTACTCTAAATCCAGAGGAAAATGAAAATAATGTAAAACGCTTTCTTGCTGAACATTCCTGCTTTCAGCCCTTGAAGATTGCAATAAAAGATGATATAATGAACTGTATAGCTAATTTAGATAATGCTATAACTATGTTACCAACAGAAAATGGTACAGATGGATTTTTTGTAAGTCTATTTAAAAGAGTGTAGCTAAATGTATAAAAAGGGGAGGTAGCCACGTGTTACAGCTTAAAGATATAAAGTCTTTATCTTTAGATGAGCTTAAAGAAGAATTAAAAAATCTTGGTTTACCAAACTTTAGGGCAGAGCAGATTTTTAAGTGGTTGCACGAAAAATCTGTAGAAACCTTTGACGAAATGCTAAACTTACCTAAAGCTGTTAGAAACAGCTTGGCAGAAAAATATTTTATAGCCAATGCAATTATAGAGAGAAAGCAAATCTCTCAGCTTGACGGTACTATAAAATATCTTTTTAAGCTATATGATGGCGAGTTTATTGAGTCTGTTTTAATGAGCTACCATCACGGATATACAATTTGTATCTCTACACAGGTTGGCTGTAAAATGGGCTGTACATTTTGTGCAACAGGAAAAAGCGGTTTTTCCAGAAATCTGTTGCCGTCAGAAATGCTTGCTCAAATTCAGACAGCACAAAAAGATAATAATATAAGAATTTCTAATGTTGTTCTTATGGGTATGGGCGAACCTTTGGATAACTTTGACAATGTTATCAAATTTTTGTCATTGGTTTCATCTGATAAAGGTGTTAATATAGGTATGCGACATATCTCGTTATCTACCTGTGGTGTAGTGCCAAAAATTTATGACTTGGCTGAAAAAAAGCTACAAATTACCTTGTCAGTTTCTTTACACGCACCAAATGATGAAATTCGTAGCCAAACAATGCCTGTAAATAGAAAATATCCAGTAGAACAGCTTATAAAGGCTTGTAGAGATTACGCAAAGGCTACTAATAGACGCATAACCTTTGAATATGCTATGATAGACGGCGTAAATGATAGCGATGCTTGTGCCAGACAACTTGCTTCTTTAGTTAAGGGTATGCTATGCCATATTAACTTAATTCCTGTTAACAGCGTAACAGGAACAGGTTATCAAAAAAGTAAACAAAAAAGATTAATAGATTTTTGTAATATACTTGAAAGTAATGGTGTTACTGCAACTGTAAGAAGAACCTTGGGTTCAGATATAGACGCTTCTTGCGGTCAGCTTAAACGCAACCACAGTAAACTTGATAATGAAAATTAAATAAAAATATAAAGAAAAGGAGGTATATCGGATGGAAATTTACACCCTTACAGACATTGGTAGGGTTCGCCATAGCAATCAAGATGCAGTTGACGGTGGTATTATAAAAGATAACATTATGTGGGCTGTTCTTTGTGACGGTATGGGTGGTGCCAATGGTGGTAATGTAGCCAGCGAAACGGCTGTGCAAACTGTTAAAGAAAATATAGGATTTTTTGACCCAAAGGCAAGTGAATATCAATCCGAAATCTTCCTTACAGGGATAGTGGAAAAGGCAAATAGTACAATATACCATAAACAGCGTAAGGACGAATCCCTTACAGGTATGGGTACTACAATGGAGCTTGTTATTGCAGTAGATGGCAGGGCTATGATTGCCCATGTAGGGGATAGTCGTACCTATCTAATACAAAATAACCGTGTTATTCAAATAACGGTTGACCACTCTGTAGTTCAAGAATTGGTTAATCGTGGAGAAATAACTGCTGAACAGGCAAAGGTACATCCAAATAAAAATTACATTACACGGGCAGTGGGTGTACACCCATATATTGAGTCAGATTATATCGAAATTCCTTTTGGACATAATGATGTTCTTATACTATGCTCAGACGGACTTTCTAACTATATATCAGATGAATGTATGCTTAACAGTGTGCAGAATTATTCCGGCGAACAGTTGGCTCAAAGATTGGTAGATTTGGCGAACGAGTATGGCGGTAGAGATAATATTTCTGTGGCTGTTTTGTATGCAAATAAGAATAGGGAGTGATATGTATGGACAAGTATGTAGGTAAAAAATTAGACGGAAGATATGAAATACAGGAGCTTATTGGTATTGGCGGAATGGCTACTGTATATAAAGCAAACGATTTAAAAGATAATAAAACCGTTGCTATTAAAATATTAAAGGACGAGTTTTCAAAAAATAGCGAATTTATTCGTCGTTTTAAAAATGAATCTAAGGCTATTGCTGTGCTGTCACACCCTAACATAGTAAAGGTTTATGATGTTAGCTTTGGCGATGTTATGCAATATATTGTAATGGAATATATTGACGGAATTACATTAAAGGAATATCTTGAACAGCAAAAGGGTGCTATTGACTGGAAAATGGCTGTATATTTTACTGGTCAAATTTTGAAAGCAATGCAACATGCTCACGATAAAGGAATTATTCATAGAGATGTAAAGCCTCAAAATATGATGCTATTGCAGGACGGTACCATAAAGGTTACAGACTTTGGCATTGCAAGATTTTCTAATACAGAAACAAGAACAATGACAGATAAAGCCATTGGTTCTGTTCACTATATAGCACCAGAGCAGGCTAAGGGTGACCATACAGACGGTAAAAGTGACGTTTATTCTATTGGCGTTATGCTGTACGAAATGATAACAGGTCAGTTACCTTTCCAAGCAGACAGTGCTGTGTCTGTGGCAATTATGCAGTTGCAGTCTAATCCTAAGCCACCAAGAGAAATTAATCCCGACATTCCACAGGGTCTTGAAGAGATAACATTAAGGGCTATGCGAAAAGAGCCAATGCAACGCTATAAAACAGCAGAGCAAATGCTTAAAGATTTGCAGAAGATAAATAAAAATCCAGAGGTTGTTTTTGGATATGAGTATCCTCAAGAAGAAGAGGTACAAGAGGAAACTAAGGAAGACGATTACTCAAAATATGAGGCAGCAGCAGAGAAGAAACACTCACCAGCATTCAATATTATAATGGGTGCTTTAATTTCCCTTGCATTGTGCGTAATTTTGTTTGGCTCCTTGGCTTTACTTCACTCTTGCGAGGCGTCTAATACAGCTTCTGTAGATGTTCCTGATTTTATAGGACAGAACTACGAGGAAATAAAATCAAATGCCAACTATAATTTTACTTGGGATATAATAAATGTCTATGATTCCAACAAGCCAGAGGGTCAGGTTGTAGACCAAGAGCCAGAAGCTGGTTCTAAAAAGGTAAAAGAGGGTGCAGTTATTACACTAACTGTAAACAGCTCAGATACTCTTATTAGTGTGCCATATGTTTCCGGAGAACCAGAAGAAACTGCTATTGCAAAAATCAAGGCAAAGGGCTTAACAGCGGATATTGTCTATATTGAGGACAGTGCAACAGCAGAAGAAATTGTAAGAGACACTTCTCCAAAGGCAGGCAGTGAGATTACAATTAACGAAAAGGTTAAGGTTTTTGTAAAGAAAACTGTAGAAGTTACAACAGTTCAAGTTCCTGATATTTCTAATATGACAAGAGATCAGGCGTCAGAGGCTGTTGCTGCTTGTGGTTTGGTATTCGATTACGAATATAACACAGAGATTGATAGAACAGCAGAGTCTGTAATAGGTCAAAGTCCTATGAAAAACAGTGTTGTTGAAAAAGGCTCAACTGTAAAAGCATATGTGGCTAAGGGTATAGAAAAGTATAAAGTGCTTAAAATGACAACTGTATTGCCAACAAATGCAACAACAGAGTGTGATGTAAGAGTAACTGTTGACGGTGTACTTGACACCACAGTAAGTGGAACTATGGTACCTGCAACAAAACAGACAATTACCTTTGATGTAAGAGGTAAGGACACTTCTATTGTATATGTAGAAGTAGGCGGACAGATTTGGAGAAAATATGTTGTGGATTATAATTCTACAAAGGTTATATTGTCAGCAGGTTCATATATAGCACCAACAAATATTCAAATCCCAACACAGGCTCCTACAAATCCAATGTTACAATATCCAACAGAGCCATCTGAACCAATAGAACCACCTTATGATGACAGCTATGCTGAAACCCCAGAGGAAGATGTTCAAGACGCACCTGAAATTACAGGATAATCTAAAATTGTATAATAACTTATAAAAAATAGTGGATACTGTAGCTAGTTTACAGTATCCACTGTTTTGTAGTGGGATTTTTGTGGGATAAAAAATAGCAGTGACTTAACAAAGGCACTGCTACTACATTTGGTGGAGATGAGGGGCAACCAGTCCTAACCACCAAATTATCAAGAGAATACATTTATTCATTCCGAGGTGATAGTTCATTGCTTTGTTGATATATAATGAGTTATATTATACTAACATTATATTATTAGTAGTTTATTTATTGGGGTGTTGATTGTTTGAATGAGCGAGTGAGCGAGTGAATGAGAGGGTGTGCTGATAGTACTGAGCCGACTTGTGCTGAACTGTTCTTTTTGGATTTGAGTGTTTCGATTGTACTGAACTGTATGTGCTGAACTGATTGGTTAATTTCATCAAATTGCTGAAATATTTCTGTAAATCATATTAGAGGAAAACGGAGGCGAACACGCCTCCGTTCAGACCGTAGACAAAGCAGGGCTTTCAAATGAAGAAA
>JAXKHT010000061.1:0-14950 GCA_036549705.1 Acutalibacteraceae bacterium
GTGGTGTTTTCTCTTTAGAAGATGAAAAACCTTTAACTGGTAGCTTTACTCTTAGCGAGCCTTTGAAAACAGAAGATGACTATGCAGAAGAAATTGCTGATGTGCCTTTGGTTGGTAGCTTTAACCTTAACAATACAGAGGTAGAGGAAGCTCCAGCAGAGCAACCAAATAATAATTCTGTTGAAAATGGCTTTAGCATTGATAAATCTGCAATTATGAATGACCCTAAGATTTTAGAGATAATTAAATCTGCAAATATTCCTAATGATGAAATAGAAAAAATTGCTACATCATTAGCTGAATCTATTTCCGAAAAAATTTCTAATTATAAAAATGCAGATGAAAATAAAGAATTAGAAAAGGTATAATAAATATAATACATAAAATTTATTCGGCTTTGTCACAATAATGATAAAGCCGAATTTTTGGGATATAAAAAAGAAAGGCAGTGTAAAAAATGCTGATAAATAATTTTTTAACCGTAGGAACACAGGTTATTATTCTTTTTATTTTAATTGCAATAGGCTATATTTGTGGAAAAATTGGATTTATGAATAAATCTACAGCAAAAAATATAACAGACATTGTTCTGTATTTTGTTACCCCCTGTGTAATTATAAATGCTTATCAAGTGGATTTTGACCCTGCTATTCTGCAAAATCTTGGCATTACCTTTTTATGTGCAATAGGTGTTCATATAATTTCTATTATAATTGTTACCCTTGCTTTTAGAGGAAAGGATATAGATAAAAGGTCTGTATTAAGATTTGGAACAGTTTTTTCTAACTGTGGTTTTATGTCTTTACCTTTGCAACAGGCTATAATTGGTCAAGAGGGTGTTTTATATGGTGCAGCATTTTTAGGTGTATTTAATATATTTTTATGGAGCTATGGGGTTATTTGTATGAGTGGCAGTAAAGAGAATTTCTCTAAAAAAACACTGCTGTACAACCCAGGAATTTTAGGTGTAATTGTTGCTTTAATTTTATTTTTAGCTTCTATAAAACTGCCTGTGGTTATTGGAAAGCCTGTGGAATATCTGGCTGGGCTTAATACTCCTTTACCAATGATTATTATAGGATTTTATCTGTCTAACAGTAAAATTTCTACTGGTATTAAAGACAAAAACGCTTGGCTGTCTGCAATATTAAGGCTGTTGGTAATACCCGCTATTTGCATTACAGGTATGTATTTATTAGGAATTAGAGGAAATATATTAATAACAGTTGCTATTGCAGTTTCTGCCCCTATTGCGGCAACTACAACAATGTTTGCAACCAAGTTTCAAAAGGATACAAACCTTTCTGTAAATTTAGTTTCGTTATCCACTATACTTTCAATATTAACTATGTCTTGTATAGTGGCAGTTACTCAGCTTTTTGCTTAATATAAACAAAAAACGCTCCGTGAAAATGGAGCGTTTTTTTTAATGCAATATTAATTATTTATTTTTTGTGTCTACCTTGCCGTATAATGAAAGATTTCCACCTTCATTTTTTGGCTCTCTTTCAACTCTTGTAGCAGACTGCTCTGTTCTGTTAGACTGATTATTTCTGTTATAGCTTCTTTTCTTGTCATAGCCGTTGTAGTTTCTTCTGCCACCACGGTTATTGTTGTAATTCTTTCTGTATGAACGCTTGTACTCTGGGTCTAGACCAATTACAACATGGCGATTAATAACCTCGCCCTCTGACCAAGAAATAGCACCGTCTACCTTTTGTACAGAGGTATGAATAATTCTTCTCTCGTATGGGTTCATAGGCTCTAATGAAACATTTTTACCTGTTTTAACAACCTTAAATGCCAACTTTCTGCCTAGTGCCTCAAGAGTTTTCTCTCTTTTCTCTCTGTAGTTTCCTGTATTAATAGTAATTCTATAATAAGAATTTCCAACGTGGTTTGCAACTAAACCTGCAAGATACTGTAAAGCGTCAAGAGTTTCTCCTCTTCTGCCAATAACAGCACCAACCTGCTCGCCTGAAAGGTTAATTTCTGCTGAATCCTCTTTTGCAGTAACAGTAACTTCTATACCTTCAATACCCATTGCCTTTAGAATTCTCTCTACATAAGCTCTTGCCTCTTCAGCAGGAACATAGGTCTTTTCTGTTAAATTTTCAGACTGCTGTGGTACCTCTTCCTCTACAAAAACAGCTTCCTCTTCTACTTTTTCAGTAACAGGCTCTACAATTTCAGCCTCTTCAACATTTACCTTCTCAACCTTAATTTCTTCTGCTACAGGCATTTCTACAGCCTTTGGCTGTACTGGCTCTGCTTTTGGCTCTGCTTTTACAGTATTTTTAATTACTGATATTAAATCCTCGTCAGGCTCTTCAAAAATAGCCTTTACCTTGGCAGCCTTGCCACCAAACAAACCAAACTTTTTCTTTTCAGCCTTAACAATAATTTCAAACTCTACCCCATCTGCACTTGTTAACCCCAGCTGATTAAGGGCATCTGCCTTGGCAAGTTCCTCTGTTTCGCCAATGCCAATCGCTTCTCTTGTCATAATAATTTACACCTCAAACTTATTTTTTCTTCTTCTTACTGTTATTATCTTCAATAACTCTCTTACGAGGATTATAAGAATACTCAATATTAGCTTCTTGCTGTCTTAGAAGCTCTACACGCTGAGCCTCTTGCTTAGCCACCATATGATTTACACTATAAAACTTTTGTAGTAGTACTGTTTGTCCAAAACTTGTAATTGTAGAAATAATCCAATAGAAACCAACTGCCGCAGGCACAGTATATGCTATGTATGCACTGAATAATGGCATTGTAATAAGCATTGCACCCATACAGCCCATTTGCTGGTTAAGTGAACCCTGAAGCTTCATTGTAAACATTTGTGAAACCAAAGAAGTTACAAAACACAATGCAGGAATTAACCATAAAATAGAGAAACCATCACTTGGCTTACCAAGCAGGTCTAAACCAATAAAATTAAAGCTGTTAGCATAATCTACTATTGCAGTAACATCTGCACTGTTAAAGAACTGGCTTAGGAAAATTTCACCATTTGCCTGTGTTGCAATGTTTACAATTTCTATCTGTCCATAAATAGTAGTAAATTGTGTACCTATACCAGGCATAACAGTAAGGTTGTTAAGAGCATTTGTAACAACGTCACCACTCATATGCAATGTATTAGACAGTGGACTTACAACTGAATAATATACACCCATAAGAATAAGCAAAGGAATAAACATAGTCATACAGCCACCGGTCTGCATACCTCCTTCCTTTTCGTAAAGCTTTTGAAGCTCCTCATTCATTTTACGCTGGTCGTTTGCATATTTATTTCTAATTTCCTGTTGTTTTTGTGACATTTTGGCTGACTTAGCCATAGACTTTTGCTGACGAATAGACAAAGGAAACATTAAAACCTTTACCGCTATTGTAAACAAAATAAGAGCTACACCGTAATTTTTAAATATTACATAGAAAAACCACAGTACATAACCAAACAGGCTACCAATACCGTTAAATAAATCCAATATTTTCGCTTCCTCTCATATTTATATATATGAATAATTTAAATTATTTTTTATTCTTTTTTATAGGAACAGGGTCATAACCGCCTTTTGAAAAAGGATTGCACCGTAATATTCTCCACAAAGTCATAAAACCGCCCTTAAATGCTCCAAATCTCTCGATTGCCTCCAGCCCGTATTGCGAACAAGTAGGTGTGAATTTACAGCTTGGCGGTGTATTAGGTGATATTCTTTTTCTGTAAAATTTAATTAGCCAAATTAGCGGGCGTTTCATTTTAATACACCCGCTTTTTTTAGCTGCTTTTCCATACAACGTAAAACATCGGTACTTTTTACATAAGGTGTTCTACCTCTGGCTACAAAAATTAAATCATAGCCGGAATTAAGCCTTGGGTACAACTGCCTATATGCAGCCATAACCACACGCCTTGCCCTGTTACGCTGTACTGCTTTGCCTATTTTTTTACTGGTAGTTATACCTATTCTGGTATCTCCGTATTTTTTTTTGAACACATATATAACCAAAACAGGAGTCACATATGATTTACCTCTGTTGTAAATTTTGCGAAAATCTTTATTTTCTTTTAATGTGACAACTTTCATACAATCAATCCCGTAAAATACAAAGCATTTTTTTTAGTTGCAGACATAAAAACAAAGACCACCTTACAGTGGCCTTAATTTTTAGTAAGACAACTTCTTTCTACCCTTTGCTCTTCTGCGAGCAAGTACTTTTCGTCCGTTCTTGTCAGACATTCTCTTTCTGAAACCATGCTCCTTTTTTCTGTGAAGCTTCTTTGGCTGGTATGTTCTAAGCATCGAAAATCCTCCTTTCGGATATTAACCTTGCAATTTAGCATTATATCTTAATTTTGTTGATGAGTCAATAATATTTGTTTAAATTTTTTCCCATAGTTGAAAGATTTTTTTCGTGCAAAATATACTATTTCCATCTATAATAGATAATAGAGAGATTTTGCATATGAAAATATCAATAAATTCTTAAAAAAATCTGTGAATTTCATTTATATTAAAATAACAAAAAATTTTTTATATATCTTAATTTTTCTTATTTTTACGGTAAAATATCATCTTAATAAGCCATTTTATTTAGAAAAATACTTTAAAACTTAAAAAAATATTATATAAATCTAGGAAAAATCATCATTCTTACTAGGGAAAAAGATTTGAAATATAACACAAAATATGATAAAATAGATTAGATAAGTATATAGAGAAATAAAAATGATAAGAGGTGGAAAGTTTGGATACATTTAACGAGGCTTGGGACGTTATTTGCGACTACCTTAAAAAGAAAAGAGAAAACGGAAAAAAGGCTATTTCTGACGTAGCATATAATGCGTGGATTAATAAAATACAGCCTATTGGAATTGATTTTGACACAAGTCGTATAGTGCTTTCTGTGCCTACAAAGCTTAATAAAAATGTTATAACAAACAGTTATATGGGCATATTAAAAGTTGCCTCTGAAGAAGTGTTTGGTCAGGAATTTGATTTTGTTATTGAAATAGCAGGAGAAGAGCCTGTACTGGAAGTTGTTGAGAATAAGGCAACACAGCAGTCAGATAATTACAGTGATGAATACACCTTTGATACCTTTGTTGTAGGCAAATCTAACGAACTTGCCTATAAAGCGTCTTTGGCAGTAGCAAAAGACCCAGCAGGTTTAGAGGTTCAAAACCCATTGCTTATTTATGGTAACTCTGGTTTGGGTAAAACACACTTGCTGTATGCTATAAAAAATGTAATTGCAGAAAATTCTCCTGAGAAAAAGATTATTTATGTTAAGGGTGAAGATTTTACAAACGAGCTTATTGAGGCTTTAAGTAAAAAAACACCAATGGCATTCAGAGATAAATATAGAACTGTAGATGTACTTTTAATTGACGATATTCACTTTATTGCCGGTAAAGAAGCAACACAGGAAGAATTTTTCCATACCTTTAATGCTCTTTACGAAGCAAGAAAGCAGATTGTATTTACATCTGACGTACCTCCTAAAGAAATGAAAACACTGGAGGATAGATTAAAATCTCGTTTTGAATGGGGTTTATTAGCAGATATTCAGCCACCAGATATTGAAACAAGAATTAATATTATTAACAAAAAGGCTGAACAGCTGGGAATTGAAATTCCATACACTATTGCAGAAATGCTTGCAACAAAAATTAAAACAAATATAAGAAAGCTGGAAGGTGCTGTTAAAAAGCTGTATGCAAAAAATATGCTAAACAGTGAAAAAATCAGCATTAAAATGGCTCATGCTGTAATAGCAGAGCTGCAAAGTGAAGATGTACCGGTGGAAATTTCTCTTGATTTAATTATAGAGGAGGTTGCCCGTACATTTAATGTAACACCAGAGGATCTTAAATCCTCTAATAGAAGAGCTAACCTTTCAAAACCAAGACAAATTGCAATATATCTTATTAAAGATATTACTAATATATCTATGGAGCAAATTGGTGCTGCATTTAATGGCAGACATCATTCTACCATTGTATACACCTGCCAACAGGTTGAAAAAACAATGGAAACAGACCCAAAGATTAGGGATATTATAAAAGACATTAAAAAGAATCTACAAAATGGTAGGTCAATGTAACACTTTTATTTATTTTGGGTTTACATAAAAATAAACTTTACTAACATCTTTTTCCACAAGTTATTAACAGTTATCAACAATGGTGTTAAATTGTTAAAAGATGTCGAAACTTTTTAATTTTTATCAACCAAAAATAAACAATAAAAAAACAACAACTTTTCCAGTAGTAATGGGGACAAAGTGGACATACTAACAAATTAACACCCCCTACTAATACTACTAAAATTAAGTAAGTATACTATGTAATAAAAGGACTGAGCTAGTTTGAAATTTTCTTGTAACCAAAAAGATTTTTCTTCTGCTGTTACAAATGTTCAAAGAGCAGTATCAACAAAAAGTAATTTACCTACCTTAGAAGGTATTTTAATAAAAGCAGAGGAAAACAGAATTGTTCTTTGTGGATATGATTTAGAAATTGGCATAACTACATTTATTAATTGCAATGTACAAAAAATGGGTAGCATTGTTGTAAGTGCAAAGCTACTTGGTGACATTGTAAGAAGATTGCCAGAAAATACTGTTGATATTGAAGTAGACGAAAAAATGATTGTCTATATAAAAAGCGGTCAGGCTGAATATCACATTGTTGGTATATATTCAGACGAATACCCTGAGTTGCCTAAGTTTGAAACCTTGGATAATATATCTATTCAAAGTGGATTACTTAAAACAATGATAAAACAAACCATCTTTGCTATATCAGATAATTTTTCCAAGCCAGTTTACACAGGTTCTTTATTTGATATTGAGGATAATGTATTTAAAATTATATCTATAGACGGATACAGAATGGCTGTTCGTGAAGAAACAGTTAAATGTGAAGATAACAGCAGATTTGTTGTACCTGGTAAAACTTTAAGTGAAATTCTTAAACTAATTAATGACGAGGACAAAAAAGTAGAGATTATTGTGGGTCAGCGACACGCTATTTTCAAGGTGGAGAATTACTCTATTTTCTCAAGATTAATAGAGGGTAATTTTATGGATTATAAAACTACCATTCCACCAGATGTTAAAACAGAAATTGTTGTTGACACAAGAAGCTTTATTGCTGCTGTTGAGAGAATGTCTTTGCTTACATCTGACAAAATTCAAAGCCCAATTAGGTGTATGGTAGAGGACAAAAGCATTAAGCTGTTTTGTTCTACCACTATTGGTAAAGCTAATGATGCAATAATAGCAGAGGTTAACGGCGAAGATGTTCAAATTGGACTAAACAGCAAATATTTGCTGGACGCATTAAAAAATACAGAAACAGATAAAATAAGAATACAACTAAATGGGGCATTATCTCCTATGAAAATAATGCCATTAACAGGTGAATCTTTCCTATTTTTAGTTGTACCAATGAGGTTTAAGCAATGAAAGAAAAGAAAAGAATTTTTATTGATACAGAATTTATAAAGCTAGACAATCTTCTAAAGCTAAGTGGTGTTGCACAAACTGGCGGACAGGCAAAGGTGCTTGTGCAAAGTGGCGGTGTAATGGTAAACGGTGAAGTTTGTGAAATGAGAAATAAAAAAATTAGAAACGGAGATACTGTAGAAACTGAATTTAATATTATAGAGGTGTACTATAAGTGATTATTACAGGACTGAAATTTAAGAATTTCAGAAATCTTGCGGATAATCATATTATTCCCAGTGATAAAATGAATATAATAATGGGTGACAACGGGCAGGGCAAAACCAATTTACTGGAAAGCATATGGATGTTTAACGGTGTAAAGTCCTTTCGTGGTTCTAAGGATAAAGAGCTTGTAGCCTTTGGTGAAAAATCTGCTACACTGGAAATTGAGTTTTTCAGCGAGGACAGACAGCAAACTGCTAAGCTGGAGTTTGTTAATAATAAGCGAGAAGCCTATATTAACGAAATTAAAAAGCCTGCACCCTCCTATTTATTCGGAAAAATAACATCTATTGTTTTTTCTCCGGAGCATTTATCACTGGTGAAAGAAGGCCCAAATATTAGACGTAAATTTATAGACAGTGCCATATGTCAGGTTAAGCCTAAATATTCTGTTTATTTAGCAAGATATAACAAGGTTCTTTTCCAAAGAAATGCCTTGCTAAAGGATATTGCAGAGCATCCTCAGCTTGTGGATACTTTAGATATATGGGACAGAGAGCTGGCTGTAAATGGCAGTATTATAATAAGCGAAAGGCTTAAATATATTTCTTTGCTTTCTAAAATAGCAGGGGAATATCACAGTGGTATTTCTGAAAATAGAGAAAAGCTGGAGATTATATATAAAAATAAATATACTCCACAAACCTCTTTACAAGAGATAACTACAGATTTTATAAAAAAGCTGGAAGCTGTAAGGCAAGATGACCTTAATTTAAGGTACACAACCAAAGGCCCACACAGAGATGACATTGGTATGCTTATTAATCAAAGAAGTGCCAGACAATTTGCTTCTCAGGGGCAACAAAGGTCTGCTGTTCTTTCCTTAAAGCTGGCAGAGGCTACTTTGGTTGACCAAATAACAGGACAACAGCCTGTTATTCTGCTTGATGACGTTTTAAGTGAGCTGGATAAGGAACGCCAAAGCTTTTTGCTGAATAAAATTAAAGACAGACAGGTGTTTATAACCTGTTGTGACTATTTTGCTGAAAAATTACTGGAAAACGGTAAGGTTTTCTTTGTTAATAATGGCAATGTAGAAGAAAAAATAAATTGTTTAGGGTAATATAAAAATGTATTTGCATTTAGGTAATAATACAGTTGTTAATGACAGGGATATTATTGGTATATTCGATATGGATAATACAACAATATCAAAGCATACAAGAAAATATTTATCCAATCGTACAAAGGATAATCAGGTGGTAAATGTGTCTATGGATTTACCAAAATCCTATGTTGTTTGCAGTAAAAAGGGTAAAATAACTGTGTATGTAAGCCAGTTGTCACCAAAAACATTACAAAAACGAGAGAATATTTTGAAAAAGCTATAGTCTAAGCTAAAAATCAAAATAATTTATACTTTTAAGGGGATTAAGAATAATGAAAAAAACAAAATGCCCATATTGTGGAAAAAAACTAAATTATTTTCAATCATTTGCCCAAAGAAAAAAAGGTGAGTATACCTGTACCGGCTGTGGCAGAAATTCTACTGTTTATTTTTCAAAAAGCTATAAATTTTTAATTGCTGTTGCTGTTTTGGTTGCTGTTGTTTTGGTTATTATTTCTATTAATTCTTACTTTGTAAGTGGTTTGTGGGGTATGCTGTGGGTTGCTATACCATTTATGCTACTTTATGCTATAACTCCTTTCTTTTTAAGACTGGTGCCTATGAAAAAGAAAAATAATTTTGATATTGGTGATTTAGATTCTGCTTTGCAGGCAGAGGACGCAACACAGATTATGAAAAAGTCAGAAGCTGTGTCATTTAATTTGAATGATGATGATAGTGAATTTTTTGATATTTCTGATTTAAATATTTAGTTGGGAAGTGTAGCTTTGGGGCTTCTTAAATTGCCATTATGTCCTCATTGTAATGCTGTTTACAGATATAACGAGGTTAAAAATATGTGCAGATACAGGCACATTCAGTGCAGACATTGTAAAAAAAATTTTACTGTATATAAAACTAAAGGCAGGGCAATATTTTATATAATAGATATTACCTTGCTGGTTCTTATGAATATTTTATTATTCCATTTTTGTAATTTTAATTTAATCGGTTTACTTGTTTTTACATTGATATTTTTTGGATTATCATTACTTATTTTACCTTTTACCGTTAAATTTAAGAAGTATAAGGAAATAGTCGAAAAAACAAAGACTGATAAAAAGAAATGATATTTAGTATGGCTATATTAAATGCGTATTAAACACGGAGGGGTTACAGTGGATAATCTGGATATAACTAAGGTTGAAAATGAATATGGTGCTAACGAAATTCAGGTTCTAGAGGGCTTGGAGGCTGTAAGAAAAAGACCAGGTATGTATATAGGTTCTACAGGCCCAGCCGGTTTGCACCATTTGGTATACGAAATTGTAGATAACTCTATAGACGAGGCTTTGGCTGGATTTTGCTCTAAAATTGATGTAGAAATTTTGCCTGATAATATAATAAGGGTGCGTGACAATGGTCGTGGTATTCCTGTTGGTATTAACGAGAAAATGGGAATGCCTGCTGTTACTGTTGTATTTACTGTGCTACACGCTGGTGGTAAATTTGGTGGCGGTGGCTACAAGGTGTCTGGTGGTTTGCACGGTGTTGGTGCATCTGTTGTAAATGCTTTGTCAGAATGGCTTGAGGTTACTGTATGCGACGGTGAAAATGTTTACAAGCAAAGATATGAGCGTGGCGAGATTATCACAGATTTACAGCTTATTGGTCAAAGCACAAACAAGGGTACAGAGGTTTTATTTAAGGCTGACCCTGAAATTTTTAAGGAAACAACAAATTATGAATTTGATATTCTTGAAAGAAGATTAAGAGAGCAAGCGTTTTTGAACGCAGGCGTTAATATAGAGCTAAAGGATTTGCGTGATTCAGACAATGAAATAAGTCAGAATTTTAAGTATGACGGTGGTATTGTTAGCTTTGTTGAGTATATACATAAAAAGCGTGAGCTTGATGTTGTAAACGAAAATGTAATTTATTTTAATGCAACTGCACCAGATGATTCTGCCTCTGCCGAGGTTGCAATGCAGTATAACGAAAGCTATAACGAAATTATACTTTCTTTCGCAAATAATATTCACACAGTAGACGGTGGTACTGCCGAGGACGGCTTTAAGCGTGGTTTAACAAGAGTTATGAACGACTACGCAAGAAAGTCTGGTATATTAAAAGACAGCGACAAAAATCTTACAGGTGAGGATTTAAGAGAGGGCTTAACTGTTGTTATTAGTGTAAAGCTAAAGGAAGCTCAGTTTGAGGGTCAGACCAAAACTAAGCTGGGCAACACAGAAATTAGAACAATGGTTGAAAAGCTGATGAACGAAAAGCTAAGGGATTATCTTGAGGAAAATCCTGCACCTGCAAAGCTAATATTTGAAAAGGCACTGGCTGCTTCCAGAGCAAGAGAGGCTGCAAGAAAGGCTAAGGAATTAGTAAGAAGAAAATCTGCAATGGAAAATGCGGCACTGCCTGGTAAGCTGGCAGACTGTCAGTCAAGAGATGTACAAGAAACAGAAATTTACATTGTAGAGGGTGACTCTGCGGGTGGTTCAGCCAAAGGTGGCAGAGATAGACGTTTTCAGGCTATTCTTGCCCTTTGGGGTAAAATGCTTAATGTAGAAAAAGCAAGACTGGACAGAGTTTATGGTAATGACAAACTTATGCCTGTTATCCTTGCACTTGGTACAGGTATTGGTGATGATTTTAATATTGAAAAATTAAGATATGGTAAAGTTATTATTATGGCAGATGCCGATGTAGACGGTTCTCATATTAGAACTTTGCTGTTAACATTCTTCTTTAGATTTATGCGACCATTAATAGAACACGGTCACGTTTATATTGCCCAGCCTCCTCTATATAGAATTACAAAAAATAAAGAACATCATTATGCTTATTCAGATGCAGAAAGAGATGAAATTCTAAGAGGAATAGAGGGTAAAACCGAAATTCAGCGTTACAAAGGTCTTGGTGAAATGGATTCTGACCAGCTATGGGAAACTACTATGAATCCTGAAACAAGAATTATGCTAAGAGTTAATTTGGCAGATGCCGAGGCTGCTGACGAGGTATTTACAATACTTATGGGTGACAAGGTTGAACCAAGACGAGAGTTTATAGAAAAGAACGCTAAATATGTTCAAAATCTTGATGTATAAGGTGATTTACTGTGGATAGTAATAACGAAAACATTAAGAATATACTGGACGAGGTTCATAATTCTGAAGAATATAGTAAGTGCAGAGAAAACGATGTTTGCTTGTATGAAAATGAATTTATTCTAAAAAGAAATGAATCCTATGAGGCGTTGAAAAACTCGGGTATAATAAAAACAGTTGGGTCAAGGTCTGTTATTTATACCGTTATTCTGCTTATAGCTGTTTTATTGTTTGTAAGTGCCTATGTTATGCAGAAAAATTTTCACGACCTTGTATTTGCCTTTATTTCTTTGGTGGTATTAGCTGTTGTTTGGTTGGTTCCTCATTTTTATATAAGCAAGCTAGCAAAGGTTAATACTAATGGACAGGTTATAAAATATAAATTATTTAAACGCAGTTTGCAAATATTTTGTAACGAAAACAGTTGGTATATTCCACTGGACAATTCTAACAGAATAAAAATTTGTAAAAATGTGATTGTTATAAAAAGAATGAAAGATGACCAACTGTTTGTTATTCCATTGCGTGTAACCGATGATAAAGGGTTAGTTTTGGATACTCTTAAAAGGGGTATGTTGGATTTAGATTAATTATTTTAATTAATTGTGATAGGGTGGTATTTTGAGAACAACAAGAATTATTTCTACAAGATATGGCGAAACAGATATGATGGCTGTTATTCATCACTCTGTTTATGCCTTGTATTATGAAGAAGCAAGAGTAGATTTTGTTAAGCATTTAGGAATTAATTACAAAGAGCTGGAGCATAATGGTCTTATGTTACCATTAATAAATTTAGGCAGTAATTACAAAAAGCCTGCAAGATTTCCTGAACAGCTAACGGTGGTTACCTATGTGTCAGAGATAACTCCTGCAAGAATTAAGTTTATTTATAATATTTTTAATGAGAAAAACGAGATTATAAACGTAGGCTTTACAGAACACGCTTTTGTAGATACTCTAACTTTTAGACCTATAAATGCCAAGAAAAAATATGCAGAAGAATATAGTATTTTAGAAAGTGCTGTAGAAGAAGAATACGAAATTGAAGAATAATTATTTGCTTCTAAAGCTAATTAAAGAAGAGGGTGTATCCAGTGGACAGCAACCAAATAAATGAAAATAGAATAATTAATGTTGACCTTAGAAAAGAAATGCAAAAGTCCTTTCTTGACTATTCAATGTCTGTTATTGTGTCAAGAGCTTTGCCAGATGTAAGAGATGGTCTAAAGCCTGTACATAGAAGAATTTTATATACAATGTACGAGAAAAATCTTACCCCTGAAAAGCCATACAGAAAATGTGCCGACACCGTTGGTGCTGTTTTGGGTAGCTATCACCCACACGGTGACTCCTCTGTATATGATGCTATGGTAAGACTGGCACAAGACTTTTCTATGAGGTATATGTTGGTAGACGGTCATGGTAACTTTGGTTCAGTAGATGGTGACCCACCTGCTGCTTACCGTTATACAGAGTCTAAAATGAGCAAAATGGCTGTTGAAATGTTGACAGATATTGACAAAGAAACAGTAGATTTTGTTCCTAACTTTGACGACCGTTTGAAAGAACCTACTGTTTTGCCTTCCAGATTTCCTAATATTCTTGTAAATGGCTCCAGCGGTATAGCTGTTGGTATGGCAACAAATATTCCTCCTCATAATTTAGGTGAGGTTGTAGATGCTATGTGTTATTTAATTGATAACCCAAATGCAGAGCTACCAGAGCTTATGGAATATATAAAAGGCCCAGACTTCCCTACCAGTGCATTAATAATGGGTAAGTCTGGCATAAGGGCAGCCTATGCAACAGGCAGAGGTAAAATTATTGTTCGTGCCAAGGCAGAAATTGTAGAGGGCAAAAATGGCAGATATAAAATTATTGTTACAGAACTGCCATATCAGGTAAATAAGGCAAGACTAGTTGAAAGTATTGCCGAAATGTGCCGAGATAAGAAAATAGACGGTATTACTAATATTGAGGACCACTCTGACCGTGAAGGTTTGCATATTGAAATTGACATAAGAAGAGATGCGTCACCTCAAATTGTACTTAATAAGCTATATACCTATTCTCAAATGCAAATCACCTTTGGTGTAATTATGCTTGCCATTGTTAACGGAGAGCCAAAAATTCTTACACTAAAGCAAATTTTACAGCATTATATAGAATTTCAGGTTGATGTAGTAAGAAGAAGAACTATTTTTGACCTTAAAAAGGCGGAAGAAAGAGCCCACATTTTAGAGGGCTTGAAAATTGCTCTTGATTATATAGACGAGGTTATCTCTATAATCAGAAGCTCCAAAGACCAAGCTACAGCAAGACAAAGATTGTCAGAGCGTTTTGGCTTGGACGAGGCTCAAACACAGGCTATTGTTTCAATGCGACTTGGCCAGTTAACAGGCTTGGAGAGAAATAAAATCGAGGGCGAGTTAAACCAGCTAATTGCTAAAATTAAAGAATATAAAGAGATTATCGAAAGCCAACAGCTACAGCTTGACATTGTTAAAAAAGAGGTTATGGAGGTTAGAAAAAGATATGCTGACCCAAGAAGAACCGAAATTATGGCTGTTACTGGTGAGGTTGATATAGAAGACCTAATTCCACAAGAGGAATGTGTGCTTACTATGACTAATTTTGGTTATATTAAGCGTATTGCTGTGGATACCTATCGTACTCAAAAGCGTGGTGGCAAGGGTATTTCTGGTATGACAAGACGTGAAGAAGATGTTGCTTCTGATATGTTTGTTGTTAACAGCCACGACTATGTAATGTTCTTTACAAACTTTGGTAGAGTATATAGGCTTAAATGCTATGAAATTCCAGAGGGTAGCAGAACCTCAAAGGGTGTTAACATTGCAAATCTGTTGCCTATTTCTCCTGACGAAAAGGTTACATCATTTATAAGGGTTGCCCAGTTTGATGACGAAAAATACTTGATTATGGTTACAAAACAGGGCTTGGTTAAGCGTATTAAGCTTAATGCCTATAATACTAACCGTAAGGGTGGTATTGTTGCACTTGACCTTAACCAAGA
>JAXKHT010000062.1:0-12424 GCA_036549705.1 Acutalibacteraceae bacterium
ACCGAAGGCTGTAACAACAAAATTAAAGTCCTTAAACGCAATGCTTACGGTTATCGTAACTTCAAGCGTTTTAGAAATAGAATTATACATATTTTCTCTAATCAGCGACAGGCAACAGCTTAGTTGCCGTTGCCTGTTCTTGCTTTTCTTATTTTGGGATTACCCCAACTATTGACATAGAGCCAAATTAAATAATTATTTAACCTCTAGAATAGCACCTGTGTTGCCAGATGTTACCATTGAAGCGTATCTTGCAAGATAGCCTGTTTTAATTCTAGGCTCTTTTGGAGTCCATTCTTTTCTTCTTGCTTCCATTTCTTCGTCAGAAATCTTAACATTTATCTTATTAGCCATAATGTCAATAGAGATAATATCTCCCTCTTTAACAAGAGCAATAGGGCCACCAACTGCTGCCTCTGGAGAAACGTGACCAATAGCAGCACCTCTTGTAGCACCAGAGAAACGACCATCTGTAATAAGAGCAACTGTGCTGCCTAAACCTCTACCCATAATAGCAGAAGTAGGATTAAGCATTTCTCTCATACCAGGGCCACCCTTAGGGCCTTCGTAACGAATAACTACTACATCGCCATCTTTAATCTGGTCACCCATAATAGCCTTCATTGCATCTTCTTCACAGTCAAATACTCTTGCTGGGCCTTCGTGAACAAGCATTTCAGGAGCAACTGCACTTCTCTTTACTACGCAAGAGTCTGGTGCAAGGTTACCACGCAATACAGCAATGCCACCTGTTTTGCTGTATGGATTTTCAACTGTACGGATAACATCTGTATTTTTATTTTTAGCCAATGCTATGTTTTCGCCCATAGTTTTGCCTGTAACAGTTATGCAATCTGTGTGAAGAATACCTAGCTTGTTTACCTCGTTCATAACAGCGTAAACGCCACCAGCTTCGTGTAAATCCTCCATATGATGATGTCCTGCTGGTGCAAGATGACATAGGTTTGGAACTCTGTCACTAATTTTGTTAGCAATGTCTAAATCTATTTCAATACCACACTCGTGTGCAATAGCAGGTAAATGTAGCATACTGTTTGTACTACAGCCTAAAGCCATATCTATAGTTAAAGCATTTTCAAATGCTTCCTTTGTCATAATGTCACGAGGACGAATATCATTTTTAAGTAGCTCCATAATCTGCATACCAGCCTGCTTAGCAAGTCTGATTCTTTCTGAGTATACAGCAGGAATTGTACCGTTACCACGCAGACCCATACCAAGAACCTCTGTTAAGCAGTTCATAGAGTTTGCTGTGTACATACCAGAACAAGAACCACAAGTTGGGCAAGTTTTCTCCTCGTACTCTGTTAGCTCTTCCTCTGTAATTTTGCCGGCAGCATATGCACCAACAGCTTCAGAAGCAGCTGAGAAGCTAACCTTGCAACCGTTTACAGTACCAGCAAGCATAGGGCCACCACTTACAAAAATAGTAGGAATATTAAGTCTTGCTGCTGCCATTAACAAGCCAGGCACGTTTTTGTCACAGTTTGGCACCATAACCAAAGCGTCAAAGCCGTGTGCCATAGCCATACATTCAGTTGAATCTGCTATAAGGTCACGAGTAACCAAAGAGTATTTCATACCCTGATGACCCATAGCTATACCGTCACAAACAGCAATAGCTGGGAAAACAGCAGGTGTACCACCAGCCATAGCAACGCCCATTCTTACAGCCTCTGTAATTTTGTCGATATTCATATGGCCTGGAACAATTTCGTTATATGAGCTTACAATACCAATTAAAGGTCTTCTCTGTTCCTCGGCAGTAAAGCCAAGTGCATTAAATAACGCTCTGTGTGGTGCGTTTTGAGTACCATTTATAATTGCATCACTTTTCATTTTTATCAATCCTCTCTTACAAACTTAATTAAAAATGTATCAATATATAATACCGTAAAATACTGTTTTTATTAGAGTACACCTATAACCCAGTGTATCTTATACAACATAGTATCAGTAGAACATATATACTACAAATATTATAAAATTTATAATCCCCAGTGTCAAGGCAAAATCCCAATAAAAGCAACTATTGCCTTTATTGGGATTTGTGTGATGATATTAAAGAATAATTCTATGTCCACCGTTTTGGTTTTCTTGTTGATAAGCAGTAATAGCATCTTTGTCGAACATATAATATCCCATAGATACCTTTGTTGCTGTCATTATAGAGGAGTAGAACACTGCAATAACAAGCAGTATAATTAGTATGTTTTTTGTCCTACTAAATCTTGCATCAAATAAAAGCAAAAGAGTTAAAAACAGAATTATTATAATAGGTACTAAATATCCAAAACTTATTGGTACAAAAAATGCAACAGCCATAAGTACAGACATACAGAACATTAACAGAGTAAACAATAATACTGTTAAAATAGAGTGACTTTCAAAACCGTGAATAGATTTCCATACTATTAAAATTACAATGACAGGTAAAATGGTATTTGAGAACGCAATAAGAGGATTGCCAAAATCAAAGCAAATAGCCTTGGTTAAGGAAAATTGATATAAAAGCAATACTGCTGTTGTTATGGCAAAAATGTCAAAAACTATGGTAAGTATTTTTATAGTCAGTTTCATTTTGTTAGACACTTCCGGCAATGGTTCCGGTCCGGTTCTTACTAATGGTTTTCTGTCTATGTACTGCTTTTCCTCGTTACCTGTATTGTTTATATCATTGTTGTTGTACCAATTCATAATAATTCTCCTAACTATTCCAAAACAATGTGTCTATTTGCAAATTTTGCTACTGTTTGAGAATGTGTTACAACTACAATGGTGCGACCTTCTTCGTTCAATAGCTTCAACATTTCCATTATAGTGTTTTCGTTTTCTGCATCTAGACTTCCAGTAGGTTCATCTGCTAAAACTATTTTAGATGGTTTTAAGAAAATTTTTGCAACTGCTACCCTTTGTTGTTCGCCACCGCTTAATTGGTAAACCTTCTTTTTTTCAAAACCTTCCAAACCAACTTTACTTAAAGCTTCTTTGTGCTTTTCCTCAATTTCATTTTTACGGTAACCTAAAAACTTTGTAGATAAAGAAAGATTATATTCTACAGTTTCGGAATCGATTAAACCATAATTTTGAAATAAATAAGAGATATTATTTCTTAAAAGCATAGTGCCTTTAGGTCCATCAAATCGTGGATTTTTAACTCCACATATTTCCACTGTGCCGGAATCGGGTTTTTCTAATAATCCTATTATGTTAAGTAAGGTTGTTTTTCCTTTACCGCTTTTACCCATAATGGATACAAATTCTCCGTTTTCTACAGTAAGGTTGTAATTATCGAAAATTTCTTTTTCGTCGAATTTTTTGCAGATATTATTAAGTGAAATTATACTCATTTTTAATTACCTTTCAATATTTCTAAAATGTTTTTTCTTGTATATGTAAGAGCAATCATTATAAAGGATACTATATCTAATATAATCATACATACAAATACAGAGAGATTAAATGCACCCATATTAATGTATTTTTCAAATAGTCCACATGAAAGAACAATAATATTTAATCCTGATAAAAGCATAAAGTATATTTTATGGATACTAGCTAAAGAAAATCCTGACATTTTCTTTACAGAAATATGGTTTTTGAAAATTAAGAAATAATTTTTTATAGAGAAGACAGTCAGAATAACTAGTCCGATAAAGTACAGTAGGGCTTGAACCATATAGGTTATTGAAAGTTCTTTAAATATATCTTGTGATGCTAAGTAACTTGTTGAAACCAATGATATATCTGTTATAACATTGTCAAGCTCAACCTCTTTAATATACGGCAATAATTCATTATATGAATCATCAGTGACAGTTTTTATAAAGTAATGTCCCGCTACATAAGATAGTATATTTCCGTATTCATCCCTATTTATATCGTATATTTCAATAACAGGGTTATCTATTTTTCCATCACTATTTACACCGATTTCGGCAGTCATTGTATTTATATTTTGGTCTGCCTTGTAATAAACAATATTAATATCATTTGCGATGTTAGTACTATTTTCTTCATCACAAAGCAAATACACAATCTCAGGTATAGATTGTCCATACTTGTCAGAAACAAGAAAATTGTATTTCCCTTGTTTAAAATCATTTTTTGTTATTAATTTGCCATTAGTTCCATATAGTGGATTAAATAAAAGATAATTTTCATTTACTGTAATATGACTCATAGAGGTCATTTCTGCTACGGTTGTATCGCTTAATCCGATATTACCATAATTTTCTGCGTATATTATTACTCCGTTAAGTTTGTCAACAGTGTTATTATACAGGTTTTTACATCTTTCTGTTGTTATAGAATATCCTTCGTCACTGAACACATCACCAGCTTCAGAAGTAAGTGTAAATTGAGCATAGTTCTTTGTAGTTTCCGCTTGTTCCTTATATCTTTTTTCTACATTATGATTATATGATGCAAATATTATTGATGTAGAAAGATTAACTAATACAAATAGAGAAAATATAGTTTTTAATATCAGCAAAACAGCAAATAACAGCTTGTTATGAGATTTACCTTTTATGTACTCCTGTCCTTTTTGAAGACATATAATGTAGCTGCATATAACAAAGATAACAACAGCTATAATAAATGCAACAATTATATTAAAAATTGAACCTTTAAAATAGAATGATGATAACTTAGTAAAAAATATACTAACTGACAGATAGTGAATAAGTTGAGTAACAATGAATATTCCTAAAAAGACCTTAATGTTTTTTGACCATTCTTCAATTCGTATGTCGTGTTCGCTGAAACCATCAAGTCGTTTTAACATAGTGGCTTTACCATTTAGTAAAAAATAAAAAATAAAGCACATAACCAAAACAATGAAAGGTATTAAAGCAAATTTTAAGTATGTTGCTAAATCAAATGTAGAGGCGTATACATTATTATCAATCCATTGTGCATTATAACCCTTTTCGGTAAGAACCTCTAGAACACGCTCTGTATATTCACTTTTTACATAATAAACGGAATCGTTAAGGTTTTTATTTTCGGCTAAATCAAAATTAAATATTGTATAATTATTGTCTGTCCAAACTCCGTAAATTTTTCTGGAGTTATATCCTTCTACTGATGATTTGGTGGTCAAACACTCATTATTTTTTAATATCTGGGTTTTGCCTTCAACATCAATATTATATAAATTATCGTTATTATTAGTTTTATATATAGTGTAGCTACTTCCGGTAATATCGTACCTTGAGGATAGATAAAATATATCTGTTTTTAGGTCGGCAGTTATTTGTTTTAATTCTTCTATAAATTCTTTATTATTTTGATTGTGTTTTTTTACTATTTTTATATTTTCAGTGCCATATAAATAAAAATTATTGCAAAACGCAGAATATTGATATAATTCTAATACACTTATAATTACTATAAAAACAGTAAAAGCCACATACATTGTTTTTTTCATTTAAATTCACCTATTTTATTAATCTCTATAAAACAACATCAAGGGGCTGTTAACAGACAGCCCCTTGGGATTTAGTTGATTATAAACTAAAAAATTGATAACAAACAATCTTTAGTTTTAATAATCAGTATATATTTCTATTAATTAAGCGCCGTATGTTCCACAAGATACGCCCTTGTTAGCGTTTGACTGTAGACGCTCGATATATGTTAGTGTGTTTCTGCTACAAATTGCTGTGAAAACCCAACCAGTTTTTGGTGTGTAAACGCCTGCACGATGCTTCTGAGAGCTGTGGTTGTACTTTGAATAAGTCTGATATGACTTCCACATACCCCAATCCCATGGACCGCCTAGAGCTTTATTACCTGATTTTGAACATTTTGCACCCGAAGAAATGCTCTGTGAAGTATAAGCAGCAGATACAGGACAAGCAGCAGATAAAGCTAGAATGCCAACCAATGCAAGTGATACGATCTTTTTCTTTAATGAATGTTTCATGAATAAATCCCCCTAATTTTTATAATATCTTTCTGAAACGAGCTTATTCTATCATAACGATTACGCAGTGTCAACATTTTCCAAACAAATAAAAAATGTTCTATAGTTATGATAAATTACACGAATTGCCATGCTTAATTTTATCAATTATGACAATATAACAATTATTGACAGTAAAAATAATTAATGCTACTATGATGATGAATACTGTAAAAAATTAGTTTATAGGTGGTGTATTATGGGGTTATTTTTTATGGTATTACATTAAATATTTATTTTACAAAAAGGAGTTGTGAATTATGCAAATGAGTGACATTATTTTTAGCCTATTATGGAACTTGGTTATTATACTGGGATTTATTCTTATTGTTTGGTACAATTTCTTTGGATACAAAATTCGTAGAAATAAACTTGAACAACGTTGCACAGTTTCTGTTCAGGCTACAATTATAGATTATTATAGAAGCTCTAGAAAACGAAGAAAGACCTTGTATTTTCCAGTTTATAAATATACCTACAATGGCATTACTTACAGAGTAAAAGGCAGGTATGCTAGACGTCCTAGTAATATAACTAGGGAAGATACAGAATTTAAAAAAGAAAATCCAAATATTCCATACAATTATCATATGAATGGTACTTTCGCATTAAAAATAAACCCCAATAAACCACAAGAAATTTTAGGCTAAGACTATTAAAAATTAAAGGAGAAATTATGGGATTATTTAACAGAAATAATTTTGATATAGAGCGAGAAGTTTCTGACACAGAGCAAGAAATTAATGATTATTTAAGAAATAGACAACAAAATAACAATCATAATCCGCTAAGTCAGAATAATTATTATAATCAAAATAACTATAACCAACAAGGTCAGAATAATTATAATAATCAAAATAACTATCACCAACAAGGTCAGAATAATTACAATCAAAATAACTATAACCCACAAGGTCAGAATAATTATTATAATCAAAATAACTATAACCAACAAGGTCAGAATAATTATTACAATCAAAATAACTATAACTCACCAAATCAAAATATTCAGTCAAATAACAATTCTACTAATGGTACAAACCGAAGTCGTTGTGTAGTTTATTCAGGAGATATACATGCTGTTGGTCCTGTAATTTGGTTTATTGTATCAATGATTGTAGCCTTTGTATTTGTTCCTGGTCGTCCATATTTGTTTCCTATTATGTTTGGGCAAATGATAATCAGTTTTGGTTTTATGGGTATGTCATCTGAAAAAGAAATAATGAGAAAAACTAAAAATACACCTTTTATTTTTTTAGGTTTAATATGTGTAATTATTGGTATTAAAATGACAATTTCCTATATGCTATGCGGAAATATTTCAGAAGCTACCACTATTAAAGTGTCATTTGACCCTATACTGATTATTGTTTTATTATATATTGGTAGTTACCAAACAACTGTGGGTGCAGTTAAGATGTACCTAGCTAAACGAATTTGCACAACTGCTGTATATGCTACAATAATTGACTATAAGGTTCCAGATAGTACAAGAGATGGTTTACCACAGAAGCTTGTATATAGTTATATTTATAATAATACAACATACGCACAGGTGGGGGACAACTTTATTTATCCACCTTGGTCAAAAAGAAAACATTGGAATATAACTTCATTTTTTAACTTAAATTATAATAAAGAAATTGGTGAGAATGTAAAAATAAAAATAAATCCTAAATATCCAAAGGATATTACAGATGATACTTCTATTCCTGATAGTATTGTCAGACTAGTAATAGGTGGTATATTGTTAGTAATTGGATTTATTCTTGTTTTCATTTAGAATATTATATGTTATAATGTATATTAAATTATTGTTAATTTAAGGAGAAGACAATGGGCTTATTTGACACAGATGAAATTCCGGTTTCACCGGAAGTAAGAAGAGCTATTTTAGAGCAACAACAGAAACAACAAAGACAGCAAAATACATATAATGGTTACAATCCACAAGCTACTAACCAAGCATCACAACAAAATGGTTATAGACAAGGTTACAGTCAGCAGTCCCCACAGGGTGGTCAGCAAGGCTATAGTCAACAGGGCTATGGTCAGCAGGGTTACACCCAGCAATACACACAAAACAGCCAACAAGGCTATAATCAGCAGTACTCACAGGGTAGCCAACAATTTTATGGTCCACAAAATACCAGTGCTTTTATGAATGGAACCCCAGTAAATACAGCATTTGATAATGATAACACAAACAGTCGCCCTTATGGGTCACTGATTAAATTAAATGTTGACCCATCAAAGATTTCTAACATTGCCTTTGTATGGTTTATAGTAAGCGTTCTTTTTACTGTTGTATCTGCGGGTGTAGGTGAGGGATTAGTTGCTGTTGCTATTGGACAGGCTTTTGCGATTATTCCAGCAATATTAATATTTACTGCTAAAAAGATATGGCAGATAATAGTAGCAATACCGATTATTGCATTGGGAATATTCATTGTTGTTGCCGGTATTTCTGAAATGACTGGTGGAAGCTTATTAACAAACTTTTTAGAGCAACCTGCATATGGATTAGAATATATATCAGCCGCAGGCTTTACCTTTGGCGGAGTAGCACTTATTGTTTATTCTATTAAAAAAATAATAAGAAGTGTTACTAACTGTACAGAGAGTATAGAAGCAATTCTTGAAAGATACATCAAAAAAACACACAGAACAAAAAATGGACTTCATGTCAGCAGATACCCTGTGTATTCTTATGGATATAACGGTGTAATATATGAAAAAAAATCTAAATATCAAAATTATGGTTGGCGAAAAAGCGTTGGTAGTACTGTAAAGCTAAAGATAAATCCTAATAACCCAGGAGAATTCCGTGACAAAAATACATTTGTTGCCTTGGGTGTATACATATTAGGTGGTTTTATGTTTATTTCAATGGGCATTAGCCAGTTTGTTGTAGCTTTCTTTTGATACTAAAAGTTAAATTGAAAAAGGTTGTGGTAAAAGTAAAATTTACCACAACCTTTTAATATTATCTAAACCAATAATTGACAAATACTCCCCGAACAATAGTCATAGTAGTATTGTTCGGGGAGTATTTATTTTGTTATCTTGTTATGTCGTCTTGTATAATAAGGTTATTTCTAAAGTACTTTTTGTTTTGTTAAATACAAATTTATAGGTACCACCTGTTGCGTTTAGCGTTATAGGTTTGGTGTATTTGCTTGAAAGAGTTCTTTTACCTTCATCATTAAGAACTGCACCAGCGGTGTATAGAACGCCATAGATATTTACCTTAAAGGTATAGCAACCCTCTTTAAGATATATAGTTCCCTCGGCTTCATCTCCGTTTTCTCCGTACATCATATCGTCAAGCTTAAAGTTAACTGTACCTTTAATATATATACCATGATACTCTAATAAGGTTATTTCTAAAATACCTGTTTTTTTGTTAAATACAAATTTATAGTTACCACCTGTTGCGTTTAGTGTTATAGGTTTGGTGTATTTGCTTGAAAGTGTTCTTATACCTTCATCATTAAGAACTGCACCAGCGGTGTATAGAACGCCATAGTTATTTATCTTAAAGGTGTAGCAACCGTCTTCAAGATATATAGTTCCCTCGGCTTCATCTACGTACTCGCCATATATCATATCGTCAAGCTTAAAGTTAACTGTACCTTTAATATATACACCACGATACTCCAAATCGGTAGTAGGTGTGTGGCGAATTATCAGTTTGTTTGTATCGGTATTAAACGTAAATGTGTACATACCACCAGTTGCGTTTAGAGTTATCTGTGCTGAATATTTGCTGTTAACTGTTAAAGAACCTGTTGCAGAGTCATTTACTACTTTGTTATAGCCGTGTGCCTTGCCACCTATAGACAGCTTGAACTTGTATATACCGGCTGGTAGCTGTTGGGTGCCTACAGAAAGAGGTCTATTTGCAACAGGTGTAAGTATAGTATCTAAATCCCCAATAAGGTATTCGTTTGGAAGATTACTGTCGTGTTTAATTACTAATTTACAGGTGTAGTAATCAAATTGGAATGTATATACACCACCTGAAGCTTTTAAGGTTATATATGATGTATACTTGTCGCTCATTGTTAAACTGCCGGTGTTTGTAAGGGTTTTGTTGTAACCCATTGTTAACTCTCCCAGTGCAATTTTTAGCTTGTATGTACCTGGTTGCAAAGCAATGCTTCCACCAACCTTAGTAAAGCTAATATCCTCCAGTGCAAGTTCAATATCACCTATAACAGAATAACCAATTTTTCTTACGAATACTTTATATGTACAAGCAAGCTCAAAGTTTTCATCATATACATCAATTGTAAATGCGTTGCCTTGACGATTAATTCTATGGGAAGTATCAGCTTTATCAAATGTAGCTGATACTTTAACTTCTTCAACATCGTTTAAATAAACTTCATATAGCTTTGTTTCCGGTTTGAAATTATCTATAGGAACACCATTAACAGAAATACTAGTTGGGTAAGCGTTAAAAACATAGTTTGCTTTTTTTGCAGTTATTGTATATGTGTTAATTAGCTCGTCCAGTTCATTATATATAGTTAATGTATATATATTATCTTTTGATTGAATTTTATAGTTTACATTATCAAGATTAAACACAGGAACCATATTAACAGCTGTAATATCACCATCTACATAGACTGTATATTCCTTGGTTTCTTCATTAAAATTATCTATAGAGTTACCATTAATTTTAATATCAGTTAAATGAGTATCTCTTATATAATAAATTAATTCAAAGTTGTATCTGTTATAAGGTTTAAGGGTTTGGTCAGTTAATGTATTTTTGTAACAATAACATGTAATATAATCTCCGTAAGTTATGTGAAAAAAACCTTCGTTTGCATAGTTTGCTAGTTTTGTACTATATATGTATATACGTGCTTCTGCAATATGGGTGTCATCATAGGAATAATCTTCATGAGAAAAAATGCCTCGTTTTTCAACAGTGGTAAGACCGGTGCCTATTATTATGTCAGTGTCATCATCACCAATTTCAATCGCGTAGGTTTTTATGGTTGTTACTGTATTACCTATATCTATTTTTTTCAAATAATAACAATTGGCAAAAGAATATGTATCAAGAATTTCTACACCGTCACCAATAGTTACTTGTGTGATACCACACCCCTCAAAGGCAGACTGACCAATAATTGCATTTTGACCGCCCTTTATATTAACTGTCTTCAAAGAACCAATATAATAGAAAGCCTTTTCTCCTATTCTTTTTATCTGACTTCCTGTTTCTATCTTAGTAATATAATCACAATTATAAAAAGCATAGTCGCCTATAGTTTCCACGCTGTCTGGGAATGTTGCAGAACTCAATTTTTCACAGTTGTAAAAAGCATAGTCGCCTATAGTTTTCAATCCTGTACACACTGACAAATCTACATGTAGCAACTTTTTATTTTGATAAAATGCGTTGTTACCAATGGTAACCAGATTTTTGCCAAAGGTTACAGCTGTTAAGTTTTTTCCTGTAAATGCGGAATCACCTATAGCTGTTACCTTTTTGTTTGCAAGTTCTGGGGATTGTTTACCAGTGGTAACGCTAGGAATAACTAAATTTGTACGAACACCGTTTTGACCTATAATTTTAACTTCATTTTCATTAATTATAGAGTAAATAAAGTCACCCTCAATATAAGTTGGTTCTTCAGTGCCTTCTCCGGAACTGTTTTTTGCAGTGTTAGTTGTAATTTTGCTGATTTTTTCTGTACTATCTTCTACTTCATCAGTTTTTACTGTGTTAGATTCCTCTGTTGCCAGTTCAACAGCAGATACATCTGCCCAGCCCCAAAATTCGCTAGGTAAAATTGTAAAAGAGCTGAACACCATTAATGATACAAGTAAATAGGAAATTACCTTTTGGGTTATCTTCATAAAAAGACCTCCTTACTAAATTATTATATTGGTAAATATACCTATGAATATATTATACAATATAATTTCTGTATAGGCAACTCACTAATTGCACAAAATCACCCCAATAATTAGGTGTAATTTAACGATATATAACGCTACTATTCTACAGGATTGTAAAATTATATACACCTTTTTTATGCAGGGTTACAAACCTTGTGCTAAATGATGGTTGAAAAGTGGAAATTTGCTTGTTAATGATTAGTATGTATAAGTATAAAGTAGAAATTACTAGGTAAATTATAAGGTTTAATAAATAATCAAAACACCCGTTTGATGTGTATGATTAAAGTTGAATGGTATAGGCTATAAGCAAACAGAAGCAGATAACACCTATTTAGTGGCTGTTATCTGCTTCTGCGAGATTGTAAAATAAAGTGTGTAAGTTAAAAGCTTGCACACTTTTTGCATGTTTGCTCAGAATGGGCAGTAACTTGGTGGTGAAAGTCCGCTACAGGCTTGGCAGTAGGAACTGTTAGCTGATGGCAAGTGCGTCCATCGTGAGGTGGA
>JAXKHT010000063.1:0-10934 GCA_036549705.1 Acutalibacteraceae bacterium
CAAAGCCCAATATTGGTGCTTTGTCTACAGTCTGATATATGTGTATCTTTAGATACACATATACTTTGTTTAGTTTTGTTTACTTTTGTTTCGTTTGTCCCCAGTGGGTTATTTTGGGTTTCAGAAAAACCCACTGGGTTATTTTGGGTTTCAGAAAAACCCAGTGGGTTATTTTGGGTTTCTTTAGGTCTGCCACCGTTTTTACCATTTTTACGATTTCTCTCAACTTTACGTATGTATTTGCTTCTACCTTCGTCAATAACAGGTGTCATAGTGTCAAACATCGTAAGAACAATATTTTCATACTGGTTATCATCAACCTTTATGTTTTCATTATCTGAATACTCAAAAAGCAACTTAAATAGTTGCCCTGCTTGTTCATCCGTAAGGCGATTAATAGCTTTTTTATTTTTCAAAGATACGATGAAATTCGGCATTTTTATCTCATCTTTTTCATTCACAACTCGACCTCCCCTCAAGTATTTTCGCAACCTTATGGCACTGCTCACAGCCACATAGATGCACCTGTGCTAATTGTTTAGCTAGTTCTTGATGTTTTTTTATAAGCTCAAAACCCATACATAAATTGTGATAAACTAACTTTTTTTCGTTACGATATTTCAGCAAATCTTCTTTGTTAAATTTTTGGTTTTGATACATCCACAAACCAACCTGAATAGCATCATAATAATATCGTTCCGCATAGTCTGAAAATTCAGGCAAAGGCTCACCGTTTTTTGCTAATTCTTCAATTTCTTTATACGTTTTCATAAAGATTGCCCCTACAAATCAGCCTACCGTAATCTCTTCTTCACCGGACAAAATTCTTATAATTCTTTTACCTGTATTAGCTTTGTCGCAAAACAAAAACTTCGTATTATACGTTTTCTCAAGCGTTCTTAGCACTTTATAGAGCCTTTCACCTGACATAGCAAGTTTTGAAGTTTTTAATCTAGGATTGACCCATTTTTGCACATCATCAAGAGAATTTATATTTTTGCTATGTTCAACTAAAAAGATTATTGTTATACCGTTCTCGTTAGCTCTTTTTAGTTCTGTTATAAATCTTTTGTGCTGTTGGCAAACGTTGGCACAGACTTCCAGTAAATCTTTCTTTCTGTCAATAACAAGCCTTGCGTTATCAAGACTCATATAATCTCCTACCAAAAGTTTTGATACAGGGTGTTTTATATCCTGTTTGTCAAATTCAGCCAATATACGGCTTATAGCGTGCGTTTTTTCTCTGCTATCAAATTGTATTACCATTCCTCAAAACCCTCCCTACGCTCTTAAAATGGCAAGTCATCGTCATCAGCCAGCAATTCCTCATCATTCTGCTCTAAATCAGAAATCTGTTGAGATGTTTGCATAGCCTGTGGTGCCGAATAGTTGGTATTTGTACCGTTAGACTTACTGTTTTTACCCTGAGGAAATTCCAGCTCGTCAACAACCACCTCTACAGCTATTCTGCTGTTTCCGTTTTTATCTTGATATGTACGTGTTTGCAGTTTGCCCTCAAGTACTATTCCATCACCCTTGCTGAAGTATTTATTTAAAAAAACAGCTTTTTGTCGCCACGCTTGACAATTAATAAAATCTGCTTCTTGTGTTCCATCGTCCTTTTTATAATTTCTATTAACTGCAACAGAAAAAGAGACAACCTCTATACCTGTGTTGGTTGTTTTTAGTTCTGGGTCTTTTGTTAGTCGCCCAGCTAATATCACCTTATTCAAAATTTAATTCCTCCAAATTAACCACTTTTTCTAATACCTTTGTTGATTTGCAGTAATTGCAATGTTCACAGCGTTCAGGCTCTATTAACCCTTTTTTTATAGCATCAAAAAGCATAATCTTGCTTTTGACATCGTCTAAGCATACATCTAGATAGCTTTGTGCTACTTCGATAATTGCTAAGTCAGGCTCTTTTTCTTTTGTTATTCCAGCTATATAAAAAGGCAATAGTTTCCCTGTGTTCTGTCTGACTATCTCTTGATAGATTGCTCCTTGCAGGTCATATTCCCAGGCTTCAACCCAATTTAATCGCCCTCTTTCAGGTATGTAAATTGGTGCAAAGTCTTTCATAACCTTTAAATCAACTATCATTTTATTAGCGTGATAACTATCAATCTTAATCTTTACAGACACACCCTCTATGGTACCTGTCATAATTACTTGTTTTTCACCACTCATAAAGTGCATAAACATCTTATCTCGTTCTGCTCGTTTGATAACGTTTTCAGCGTTTTTGTATTCAGATTTCAACTCGCCTTTTTTAGTGAATAATTCAGGGTGCTTTGATTTGAAATCATCAATAGCACCCTCGAAATATGCATCAACATAAGAGCCGACTAATAGCGACGTTGTTTGTTCCTTTTTGAGCGTGCTTGTAACTTCTGCCAAAGCAGAGGCTTGGCAAGATTCAAATGATTTAAATTGAGATACACCAAAATACTTTAATTGCATTTCTTGGCTGAAATAATTATTGTTGTTCAGCTGTTTCATTTGCGTTCAACTCCTTAAGTCTTGCATTAGCACATTTTGAACACAACGCTTGTCCATACTTATTAGCAGTATAAACAGATATTTGCTTTGGTGTCATATTTGAAGCTGGTCTAATAACATTCCCACAATTACTACACTTGTATACTTCCTCAGCAATAGGCGCTTTCGGTCTAATTCTTAAACCACCAGTTATGTCTTTACCAAATTTAACTTTTGGGTCAACATATATTTGAATTTGTTTATTTACCCAATTTTCAATGTACGGTGAGCCAGTCAGTTTAGCTATTGTTTTCATATTCGTTTTATTCAAAATCATAGGTTTGATTTCTTCTGCAAAATAGCAAACTGTACATTCTTCTTTTCTTCCACCGTCACCTGTAACTACTTCGTTTTGTACTTTTTTTATAGTACACACCAAATCCTGATTATCTTCAAACGCATACGAACCGAGATAATTAGGGTTTGTAAGACTTTTCCAATGGGTTCCCATAATATTTCAATCCCCTTTTCTATTCGATAACTGGAAGTAACTTAAAAAGACAATCTTCGCAAGTTTCTTCACCCTCATAAAGATAAAGTTTATCAACTTCGTTCCCGCAGTTATCACAATATAAGACTCTGCCATTTCGGTAAGGACAAGTATCGCCCATACAAGGCAAACCACAGTCAACACACTGATTTTCTGTTTTTACCATAGTTACACCTTATCATCTGTTATAATGCTTGTAATATTAAACACTTCTTTTAGCACAGATATATCTGCGTAATTAGGAAGTCTGCCTATGTATCCTTTTAACATTTCAAGTTCTTTTTTCGATGCAATTAGTTCATCATATTGTTTTCTGCCAATGCGTATTGCATTTTTACAAGTATCCATTATTATTTTCCTTTCTTTAGCAATTTGACAAGCTACTTAAATTCATATATAATAGCTTTGGTTATTTTTGTCTTGCCACTTAGCGATTGCCGTCGCTGGTGGCTTTTTCTTTTGTTTCTCCTGCCCATTGCTCTGCTATTGCTTTAGCTATCCCGAGATAGGTTTTTGAACGAATTATTGCAGTTTTTGGGTTATTCCAAGCAAGTACTTTACCATTTTCGTCATAGTTAATAAAGCCACCACAACTACCATCTTTACAAATGTGCTGGTTTTCCCAACCGTTCGCAGGTTTTGTTAATATCTTCGTTGGTTTTAAATTTGGAAGACCTTTAAGCCATAAACAAGTTTTTTTACTATATGGCTCACCAAATTGAAATGGTTGTATAATTTGATTTGGTTTGCGGTATCTAGTTGACATTACACCAACAGGATTTTCTATAGCTATTTTTTCACAATCCGCATTCGCGAATTTCATAAAAAAATCAATAGCTAACTCCCTATACTCTGCTCTATCTATAGCTTTTTGACCATACTTTTCAACATCGAACCACCTGTTACCGGTTACACATAAATAGGTACAAGGTGGATGAGCAATTATCATATCCCATTTACCGTTAACAGTATGTTCTACACCATCAACTGTATTAAATGAGCAATGCCCATTTATCAAGGGTAAGCAATCAGCTTGTATGTGCCATTCTTGGTGGTTACCGGAACATTCTTGTATATCGCAACTAAATGCTTCGTGACCTAGCTTTCTAAGTTCTATGCATACCCTTTGGCTTTCTTCACAAGCCACTAGTTTTTCACCTTTTTCACCCCCTATCCACCAATCTGCACAGTGCTATGGTTAACGATATTAAACACCCATACCCAATTAATTCATAAACGTTTGACAACGTGTAATACCAGTTAACCACAGCCCACACCATTACACACAGTGTTGCAATTATTGCCAAGTGTGGCAAATGTTCTGAAATCCAGTACATAATGCCAAATACATATATCACTTTTTACACATCCTTTCAAAATAATTACACTGCACGCCCCTGCAACTCGCTGGGCATAATCTTCTTCGTCTGCACCGCTTGCATATACCTCTTGTTTTGTTATGTATGCAAGCAGTGTTTTTATTCTGCACACCCATCTTCTTGACCATCGTCCTTTTCTATAATGCTAATAGCAATCTTATTAAAAATTGCTGTAGCAATAACAAGTGTTACTGCTGTTATACAAAGTGCTTTTATAAATATCACTGGATTCACTCCTTTTTAGTTAAGTGCTGTTTATAATAGATTTCATCAACGAGCAATCAGGGTTAGCATATAAGTAATCGCTCATTTGTTTACCAATGTTCTCTAAACAGCGTCTTACGTATTCCTCTGTTTGTTCCTGTGGCAAATGCCATATGACTTCTTTTTCTTCTCCGTCATCATCAAGAAACTTAATTTCGTACCATAAATAAGTTTTATCATCAACACTTATGTAAGATTTAACACTATAACCCTTAATGCTATCCCTTTTTGCCATAAAACCACCTCCTTAAATCATATGTTGTAGTAATATAAGTTAACTACTAAATTGCAACTCAGCTAAACGCTTACAACTGCGAGCCTGTTCATATTGCAGTTGTTCTTTAGTTTTGAAAAACTTACATTTTTTACAATTTGTTTCTGTCAGTATCGTACACTGCCCATCTTGTATAGCAAAGCAATCGTATGCTCTGCTGTCTTTTCTATAATAAACCGCCATATCTTCTCCTTTCCATCAACCAGCCTTTTTACTTTGGCAATTGGCAACCGGTTAAAAACGCTATTGCAGCAATAACTGCTTTTTCTTTTTGCTCCGGCGTTGCTTGTTTCCAACATTTTTCGTTTACCAACCTTTCGACATCTTTCTTTGCTTGTTTTTTGTCTTGAGCTGTCATATCAGCACCTCCTTGATGTGTTGTAACCACATTATATATCTTTACTTTTGTTTTGTCAACACATTTCGAGAATATTTTTTATTATTTTTGTCTTGACAAAACATTTATTTATTTATATAATAAAGAAAACACAGAGAAAAGAGGTGATACTGTGGCAGATATATATGACAGATTTAAAACACTTAGAAAAACAAAAAAACTCTCACAAACAGAGTTTGGAGAGCGAGTAGGAGTATCTCGTAGCGTGATTACTAATATTGAATATAAGCTAGTCGAACCCAAGGAACTATTAATAAAACAAGTCTGCAAGGAGTACCGTGTTAATTATTTATGGCTAACCAAGGGTAAAGGAGATATGTTTGACGAAAGTGAAGATATGCTACTTGACGAGCTTGCGGAAGAATATAAATTAGATGAGCTTGACAAAAAAATAGTTGAAGTATACATAAAATTATCACACCAAGAGCGTATGGAGCTAAAGAGAATACTTAAAAAGATATTTGAAAATGAATAAAAGGGCGATTACTCGCCCTTTACAAAAATACGGTTTATGAAATTGTATATCTTTTTAAGTTTTTTCTTATCGTCAATTTTTTCTAATATTTCAATTATGTATTTTTTATAACTCATTATATATCCCTCATTCCAAACATTTGTTTTAATGCGTTATAGAACGTTTGTTTTAATTTGTCAATGTAAATATTTTTCCAGAATTCTGATATTGTTATCAATAATATTGCGAATGTTCTTGAAGATGTGTCTGAAAGTCAAAAAACAATAACATCTGAAGAATGGACTTTTATACAAAAGTTCATAATCAAATCTAATATTGAGCTTTTGAACCAGTATCACGAATGGCTTCATAAATAACATTTTGCAAATTCACTTTCATTATTGAAAGTGGAGAAATAATTTCAGTTCTATTCTGCTGACCCTGTATCGCTACTACAAGGTCAGCAATTTCTTTTGATGTACCTTTAATAGTTAGTTCCATATCCTCACCCTACTTTCTTCAACCCAAACACAAGACAAATATCAATATCTTTTAAAATAGCTTGTATCTGCTGAATTTCTCTTAAAGTCCAATCGCTGTCTCCGTTCATCTTTTTAGAGAATGTCTTATCCGTTATGTTCAAAGCCTTTGCTATTTTATACTGAGATAGCTTAGCTTTTCTGATTTCTTCTCGCAGTAAATCAGAACTGAATGTTAATTCATCTGCATTTCTAATAATGTTCATCACCCTTTCTAGCCATTTATATATTAGCCAGCTTTTATGCTACTTTTTCCTCACGCTCTATTAATGGCAATATACCATTTGTTTTGAGTAGGTCGTATATAAACAATCTGCCCTTTTGAGTCCAGTAGGTATGTACCTTTGGATGTACTTCTCCATCATTGCCATTTACAGTATGTGTTTTAGTACTTGTGTAACCATTTTCAGCGTATTTCTGATTTAATAGCCATATCTTGCGTTCGTGCAAGAAATTATTTAGCCACTTAGCTGACTTGCCATAGTCTTTAGCTATAACCGATATAGATATTAAATCCTTACAGTTAAGCACCAAATCGTAATAGCTTGCCTTTGGTTGCATTTCAGCTATTTGCTGTGTTTGTATTGCTACTGTTTGGGTTAGCTGTTTTGTCTTCTCACGCTCTGCTTTTAACTCTTGTAGTGCTGTTATCCACACATCAGGGTTGTTAAGCACATCATCTACTGCGTATATACCGTGTTTACGAATCGAAGGTAATACCTCACTTGTTACCCATTTACGGAACGGTTTAGCTTGTGGCTTATCACTTCTTAGGATTACAGAATATAATCCACTCTCGTTGACAATATATGTATTCTGCTGTCTTCCGATTGAATCGGTGATGGACGTTTGGCGTACCTCATCCTCTTCAAGTCTTTCTGCTACTTTTGAACCTCTTGTGATTTCCAGTATCTTACACACATCAGCAAGCACCCACCAAGGTTCATTGTTTATACTTACTGTTCTTACTTCGGAATTACTGTAATTCCATACTGTTAGATTGTTCATAAAATTAATCCTTTCTGTTTCTATTTTGTTTCTTTTAGGAAACTTTTTCATCAAAAAAAATTTCAATGATTCGTTTATCAGAAAGATTGAGTAACCTTTTTATAATCACAATTTCTCCCTGTTTAAACTGCGTTTCGCCCTTAAAACGCTCATACATTGCTTGATTGCTAATACCAACTTCCTTTGCTAATTTTGGAATTGTATAACGACTTCTTCCCATCTCAGCGTTTAGCTCATCAAAATTCATTTTATCACCTCTTTTTGTTGTTTCTTTTAGGACACTTTTATAATACACTGATTTCCAGATAAAGTCAATAGCTTTTAGGAAACTTTTTTTGTTTTCCGAGAAAATATGTTGTTTTTAGGAAACTTATGTGTTATTATATGATTAAGGTGGCGATGTATTATGACTATCGGTGAATTTATAAGAAAAAGAAGAACTGAACTTAATATGACCCTAGAAGAAGTAGGTAAATACGTAGGTGTACAAAAATCTACTGTCAGAAAATGGGAAGTAGGCGATATCTCTAATATGAAACGAGATAAAATTGATGCATTAGCTAAGATTTTAAAAGTAAGTCCTGCCATTTTTACTAATGATACAATTGAAGATTACGACAAAGCAATCGAACAATCTAATTCAAATGAACAACCTACTTTTGATTCTGATATTAGAAGAATCGAAAGAGCAAGAAAAAAGATGACAGAGCAAGAGAAAGATAAAATGATGAAAATTTTAGAGGCTTCATTTGAATAATACTTTTATAAAAACTTCGTAGACGATGATACTGATGAATAAAATAAGCAACGAGCGAAAAACACAAATAAAATCAGTGGTTCTTAATCTGTTAAAAGAATACAAAAATGTATATTTACCAATGCCTGTTAAATCAATAGCTAAAAGTTTAAAAAATTGCCGAGTAATTCCGTACAGCACGATACTAAAAAATTTTAATCTAAGCAAAAGTGATATACCAAAATTATTTAATTCTAATGACGCTTGTTCTGATTATGATAGTAACAACGACAGGTACATAATTTATTACAACGATACCGATGAAAGTATAACGGACAGTAATCGCTATAGATGGAATATAGCACACGAATTGGGACATATATTGCTTAAACATCATCAAAACGAAAACACAAGATTATTTAGAAACTGTCTTTCTCAAAAAGAATATTCAATCTTTGAATACGAGGCTAATATATTTGCAGCATATCTTTTAGTTCCACATGTTATATTATATTTTCAAGGAGTGCACAGTTGTTCAGATATTGCAAGATTGTGTAAAATTTCACAATCAGCATCACAAACTAGATACTCAGAATATATGTATTGGCTAAAAAACAGCAAATTTGTAGATAAATACGATAAAGAATTCAAATTTTATTTCACAAATCCACAAAAACACAAAAACAAATATTCTGTGTGCATTGTAAAACTAATATAGGATATAACAACGACTATCAATTTTGTTATATATGTAAAAATCAAAAAACAAGATATATTATAGAAGGTGAAAACATGGTATACGATAGTATAGAAGTCGATGCAAATGGTAAAGCAATTAGATGTCCAGTTTGCGATAACGAAGATTTAAGTTACGGTGATTATTGTAACGCATGTGGTGCGTATGTTATAAACAAATGCACTTCAAATGAATCTGATCCAGATTCTATTTGTATAAAATCACTTCGAAATCCTTTGACTGGTAATGCACGTTATTGCCCTTATTGTGGAAGCAGAAGTACATTTTTAAATTTGGGTTACTTAAAGGACTGGCAAAGCATTAAAAATCCTAACAATATTGAAGTTTTTAAACTTAGATCTGATGACGAACTCCCTTTTTAATAATGAGTTACATTGAAATTAGCAAACTTCTTTCCTAATAAAAAATAAACAACGCAAGGAGAAATCTATGAAAATAACAAAAATAAATGATTACGAAACCGTTGAAAATGCTATTGAAAAGGATGAACCTTTAATGGCTGTAATATCATTTAAGGGCGACAAAGCTTATGTTAGTCACCTTGATGACGGAGTAGAACACCATATACTACTTAATAAAGCTAACGAACCCCCAACAGATATTGATAAATATTTTAGAATAATATTTGATAAAGAAAGTGCTGATTGGACTTTTATTTGTCCACCTGATTATAAAAATATATCGGACAAAACAAGAAGAATTGCTGAATTTTACAAAGACGGTTTTTCCTTGATTTCTGAATTTTTAAGTGACTTTGGTTATTTTATTGAAATAAAAATACCAACACGATATAGAAGGCATTTTGACGAGTTAATGAAACAATAAAAAAACTCCTAATACACTTATAGTACAAAATTTAAGGATGAAAATAACATATAATGAAAATAGAAGATTTGAGAATACTATGTAAAGATGAAACTATACAAATGACCTCTCACGCTCTTAAACGTTGCAGAGAAAGGAATATAAAGCTTATTGATATTAAGCAATGTATTATGTATGGTGAAATTATAGAGGAATATCCTAACGATTATCCTTTTCCCTCTGCACTGGTTATGGAGTGTAATATTGGTACGCCATTGCATATTGTTGCAGGTATAGGTGATGGCTATTTATGGATTATAACTGCTTATGTTCCATCATTAAGTAATTGGAAAAGCGACTATAGGACACGAAAGGAGAATAATATATGACCTGTTTTTACTGTAAAGGCAATATGACTGAAGCAACAACAACATATATGGAAGATTTGGGAAAATGTATTGTAATCGTTAAAAATGTACCTTGTAACAAATGCACACAATGCGGTGAAATTTCTTATAACGGTACAGTAATTGCCCAACTAGAAAAGATTATTGCACAACTAGAAAATGCACTAACAGAAATTGCAGTTGTAAATTATCCCACTAATGTTGCATAAATAAAAACCGCCCTAACCTGCTACCAACAGAATAGGACGGTTACCACACTTGGGTGCGTGGTATTAATAATGAGTAGAACCAACACGAAGTTAAAAGAAGACAAATAACTATGCGAACTAGTAATTTGACTTCTTGCTTGTAACTTATACATTATTATGCAGTTAGCTACATAAATATCTAACAATTTTCATTATACCACACCCTTGTGATTTTTGCAACCGACATTATTGTCGCCCTCAAAATTAAGGAGGAAATAATAAAATGAGTGATATTAAAATAGCGGCGGCATATATTAGGGTATCAACTGATGACCAAATAGAATATAGTCCTGACAGCCAGCTTAAAAATATTCGCAGTTATGCAAAATCCCACGGTTATATAGTTCCTGATGAGTATATCTATATTGACGAGGGAATTTCAGGCAAGAACACAAAGAAACGCCCTGCATTTAATAAGATGATTGGTACCGCTAAGCTAACACCAAAGCCTTTTGATGCCATTCTTTTATGGAAATTCAGCCGTTTTGCTAGAAATCGTGAGGACAGTATTGTCTATAAATCAATGCTTAGAAAGCAATTAGGTATTGATGTTGTATCAATCTCTGAGAGTGTTGGAGATGATAAAATGTCAATCATTTTTGAAGCTATGATTGAGGCTATGGATGAATACTATAG
>JAXKHT010000064.1:0-15034 GCA_036549705.1 Acutalibacteraceae bacterium
ACCGAAGGCTGTAACAACAAAATTAAAGTCCTTAAACGCAATGCTTACGGTTATCGTAACTTCAAGCGTTTTAGAAATAGAATTATACATATTTTCTCTAATCAGCGACAGGCAACAGCTTAGTTGCCGTTGCCTGTTCTTACTTTTCTTATTTTGGGATTACCCCAACTATTGACATAGAGCCGTTTTTGTATCTTTAATTCCATTAAAATATCCTCCATTTTTATGCTACAGCACACCCTTATAATAAAGACCTCTGGTGTGTCCACCCTCTATTCTCTCTCTGTTTTGAACAGAAACTAAAATATTAGCCATTTCTTCTTTATTTTCAGTGGTAAACATAAGTATATTAAAGTCGGAACTTTGTATTTCTTTTAGCCTTTCTCCCATATACAATGGTACGCTATTAAATATTTGAGTACAACCACCACTACATTTATAAGGAAAGCTAATAGCTTTTCTATCAGTTATATAACCAAGCCCACCACATTCTTTACAGTTTTTTGTTGATGAATTTACACCCGGACAATTTCTGGTAAGCATAAGTGGGATTTTTCCATATACTATAGTTCCCAAAGGTAAGCTGCTGCCAAGTGAATTAATCTGCTGTAAGGTAAGCTCTAACGAGGTTGTAACATCTGCAAAGCCAAGACTTTTGAAAAATTCTATGCTTTGAGTATTCATTACATTTAATCTAAAACCGCCGTGCATAATCATATTTAGTTCCTTACACAATGGTATTGCCCCTAAATTATTTACCAAAACATCTTTAATACCACATTGATTAGCAATTTTTAGATGACTTTTTACTTGCTGTTCTCTGCCAAACATACCAGCAAAAAGTTCTATACCAATATTAAAGCCTTGACTTTTTAATGATGTTAAAACATCTGGTGGAGTATTTTCAGGCAGAAAAACAAGCTGGCATTCTGCAAACTCCTTAGGAATATCCCAACTACTGCATATTATTCTTAACGGTACATTTTCTTTAACAGTTCTTGTGTTATTCTCGCACATAGAGAAAGGTGTTATTGTTGGTACCTTGTATTTTTTTAATAATTCATCTGTTAAAGAATTCAGGGAATCTCGTCTAAGACTATTTAATGCTGACATAGGCATAGTTACATCATCAGCTAAGGTACAATTAACAAACCTTACAATATAAGGTGTACCGCCTGTTTTTCTTAACTGTGTTGACGCTTTTTCCTTATCCAACGGCTTATTTACAGCCTGTTGACCTATATCCCCTTGTACACATATTGCAGTATTACTATCAATATCCACTACCTTTAGATGTGCTGGATTATTTATATCTAAATTAAATTCCATATCAACAGGGATATGCTGATATTCATTTTTATAAATAGAATGAATTTGATTAAGCACCTTTGCAGTAGCAGAAATAACATCGTCCTTTTGTCTTGTGCCAAACATATTAGCACCACGATTATTAGTATAATAACCGTCTGTAAAACCGGAACGAGAAAAAACATTTTTAAGCTGTGTACAGCTTTCTTCTGTAGCTGTGCCTGTGTCATAATATTGTCTGGCTACATTTACAGCAGAGGCTACATATTCTGGGCGTTTTAATCTGCCCTCTATTTTAGCTGAAACTACACCTATTTTATTCATTTCTTGCAAATGCTTTAGAATAGTCATATCTTTAAGGCTAAGGTCATTGCCTGTACCGCCCTCTACCATAAATGGGAGTCTACAAGTTTGAGCACATTGCCCTCTGTTACCACTGCGACTACCTAGAAAGGCACTAAAATAGCATTGACCAGACACACACATACATAAAGCACCGTGTACAAATACCTCTAATTCTATGTCACAAGTCTGTGCGACCTCTTCTATTTCCTTTAAAGTCATTTCTCGTGACAAAACAACCCTTTTGAAGCCTATATCCTGCAATAGCTTTGCACCGCTAGGAGTATGAACACTCATTTGTGTTGAACCGTGCAAAGGCATATTAGGTATAGCTTTGTGTAGCACAGAAGCAAAGCCTACATCCTGCACTATTATAGCATCAATAGGCAGTTGGCAGGCTTGTTTTGCAATATCTAAAGCTGTTGACATTTCTGTATCTGTAATTAATGTATTCATTGTTAAATACAGCTTTACACCACGAGAATGACAGAAATCTACAGCCTCTTTTAATTGTGTTAAATCAAAATTTTTAGCTGAGGCTCTTGCACCAAATTGTGTAGAACCAACATACACTGCATCTGCACCGGCTCTTACGGCAGCTATTAGAGCCTCCATAGACCCTGCTGGTGCAAGAATTTCAAGTTTATTCATAAGTTCAAATCTCTCTTTAATTAAAATTCTTCAAGCATACTCATTAATTCATCATCAGACACTACATCGGCATACTCATCTTTATCGTAAAAACCGGCAGAAAATTCTTTAATCCCTTTTACATTACTTATCTTTTTATCTTTACTATCATCTGACTTTATTTTAGTCTTATTTGTAGTTGATTTATCTGATACAACATCAGTGTTAGTTTTCTTAGCATATGAATTATCATCTGCTTTAGAATTTTTATTATTATAACTATGGGTAGTATTATTCTCCGATTTAATATTTTCAACAGGTACTTTATCTACTAAAGGTTCACAATCAACCACAGCAGGCTCATCTTCTACATAGGTTCCTGCCTTTAGTTCAGCAATTACCCTGTGCAAACCTGCCTTTTCTTCTTTTAATTCTGCATTTTCTGTTAGAAGTGCTGTAAGCTGTTGTGTAGCCTCTATTGCAAGTCTTTCACATTCATCAGCCTTAGAAATAAGTGCCTCGTTAGCAATACACTGTTTTTCATATTGGTCACAATAATTTAACGCTGCAACTATTGTAGCCATTTGTATAGAAAGTTTAGAGTCATTTTCCTCTAGCTCTTGAACTCGTTTGTCAACAATTTTTGCAATTTTTTGAATATATTGCTCGCTTTCTTCTGCCGAGATAACAAACTGACTACCACAGATTTTCAATCTGACTCTGTTCTTCTTTTTTTCTTCGCTCATCTTTAATCACTCCCCTATAAAAAGCAAGTATATAGGATTAATTATACAACATTGAGCAAATATATTAAAGTATTTTGTCGTAATTTTTACATATTGTTTATCAAAAAATCTTTAAATAAATTTAATTTTTTTCAAAAAAAGCATTGACAAAAGGTGCTGTTTGTTATATAATCAATACTGTTCTCGGGAGAGAACGCCACAACAGATATGCGGGTGTGGCGGAATTGGCAGACGCGCTAGATTTAGGTTCTAGTGTCAGCAGACGTGGGGGTTCAAGTCCCTTCACCCGCACCAAAAAGAGCAGTTTTATGACTGCTCTTTTTATTTTGTCAAAATTTATTAAAATGCATTAAATGCATCTAAAAATATGGATTTTATGTATTGTAATGAAAATTAACCACCCCAAAGCAAATTCCAACTAATACAGCTAAGTGCTATGAAAAAACCGATGTATCCAACACAGGGTACATCGGTTTTGTGTATTAAACGCAAATACTAATTATTATCGTAACAAAGCAAACATCATTGGGCGTCACACACTATTTTTAACTGTAGTTTTGTCTTTATCCACAGCATTTGCTTCTGCACTTTGTTTTTTCTCTGCTTTTGCTCTTTCGGCATATTCTTTGGGGTCTACATAAATATGGGAATTATGCTTTACCTGCACACCTTCGTACTTTAGCTTAAATTGTACCTTTCCTGTAAATTTAATTCCACAGGCATCGCAATTAAAATTAGCACGAAAACTTTTATTTTTTACTTGCCAACGTGTTAATCTTCTGCCCTTTTTTCCACAGGTAGGACAAACAGAATAAAACTGCTTTTTGTCTATAAGGGGATTTGAAAAATCTGTTAATACAACATTCTTAAAACAAAGTCTGTCATAGAATTTTGCATCGGCTACTTTTATAAACTTTTCTAATTTTTCTGAATCATAAAGCTTGCTAAAGCATTTCCAAGAAAGTATGCTGTCATCTAATGCTCTGTGTAGCTTGTCGTCACCAAATTCAATGCCTAACAATTCGGCTGCAGTTGAAAGACCCATTTGCTTTCCTGCTTCTTGGCGTTCCATACAATTTTCACAGTAGCTTTGTAGGTTTACATACTTATCTAAAAAACTTAGAGTTTTTGTTTTATTAAAGTACTCATTATTTACTATTAAAGTGCTAATGTCAGTTATGCCCCATGTCATAATAACTGCATCTTTTGCAAATGCACTAAATAATTTTATAACATGGTTATAGGTATTGCTGGTGTTTTCCAGTTGCTCTGTGTCTATATGGGTAAGCTCCTTTACCCTGCCACAAATTTTTTTGCCTATTTGTGGCTTTATAAGCATAGAAAAACTGTCTACAAGCTCCATATTGCTATTAATTCTTACAGCACCAACCTCGAAAATTTCGTTAATATATTTTTGAAGTTTCTTGCTGTAGGAACCATTCCACTCTAAATCTAAAATAACAAAATCCACTATGACATTCCCCAATATTCTGTAATTATTCCAAGGATTAAATCAAAAATAAATTTAACCTGCTTAGAATAAAAAACAGCACTTTCTAATTCTTAAACAAAACAGCTATTATTTTTTCTTACTAGCCTGCTTCATTCTTAACTCTTTGCTTAAAATTTTCTTTCTTAATCTTACATTTAATGGTGTAACCTCTACTAGCTCGTCCTCTGCAATAAATTCCAAGGATTGCTCTAGGCTTAGAGGTGAACAAGGTGTAAGTTTTAATGCGTCATCTGAACCAGATGCACGAGTATTAGTAATATGCTTTTTCTTACATACATTTACAGTAATATCCTCGTTTTTAGGACTTGCACCTACTATCATACCCTCGTAAACAGGCACACCAGCACCAAGGAACAATCTACCTCTTTCCTGTGCTGCAAACAAGCCATAATTAGTAGTATCTCCTGTTTCGTGAGCCACTAAAGAGCCTTGATGACGGCTGATAATTTCACCCTTATATGGCTCATAACAATCAAAAACGTGGTTCATAATACCGTTTCCGTTTGTATCTGTTAAAAATTCACTTCTGTAACCCATTAATCCTCTTGCTGGTATGCGGAACTCGATATGAGTTATACCAGACTCTCTTGTACCCATATTTATAAGCTCTGCCTTACGAGTACCCAGCTTTTCCATAACAGCACCTACATATGCATCAGGTACTTCAATCATTAGCAATTCAATAGGCTCACACTTTTTACCGTCAATCTCTTTGTAGATAACAGTTGGTCTAGAAACTTGAAATTCGTAATTTTGTCTACGCATTGTTTCAATTAATACAGACAAATGAAGTTCACCTCTACCAGACACTCTAAATGTGTCGGCTGAGTCAGTTTCCTCTACTCTCATTGCAACATTTGTTTCTACCTCTTTAAACAATCTGTCACGCAAATTTCTTGATGTTACATACTTACCCTCTTTACCTGCAAAAGGTGAGTTATTAACCATAAACATCATAGAAACAGTAGGCTCGTCTATTTTTACAAAAGGTAGTGGCTCAACCTGATTAGGGTCGCAAGCTGTTTCGCCAATATTAAGGTCTGTTATACCAGAAACGCAAACAATGTCACCCAGCTGTGCAGTTTCAGTTTCTACTCTTTTTAATCCCTCAAACTGATATAGCTTAGCAATTTTTACGCTTTTGCTTTTTCCGTCGTTAGTACATAGTACAGCTGTTTGACCGTTTTTAACTGTGCCACGCTCTACTCTGCCTATTCCAATTCTACCAACATAATCATCATAATCAATATTAGAAAACAATATTTGCATAGGACCGTCAAGGTCACCCTTTGGAGGTTCAACCTCGTTTATAATAGCCTCAAATAAAGGCTTCATATCTGTACCAGCAACATCTGGGTCAAGAGAAGCATAACCATCTCTACCAGAAGCATAAATTACAGGAAACTCCAGCTGGTCATCATCTGCACCTAAATCTATAAACAGGTCTAATACCTCGTCAACAACCTCGTTTGGTCTTGCACCAGGACGGTCTATTTTATTTACTACAACAACAGGCTTTTTTCCTAAGCCCAATGCCTTTTTCAAAACGAAACGAGTCTGAGGCATACAGCCCTCAAAGGCATCTACCAACAGCAAAACACCGTCTACCATCATTAAGATACGCTCAACCTCGCCACCAAAATCAGCGTGACCAGGTGTATCTACTATATTAATTTTAACGTCATTGTACATTACAGCTGTATTTTTTGACAGAATGGTAATGCCACGCTCTCTCTCTAAATCACTGGAGTCCATTACTCGTTCTGCAACAGCCTCGTTAGCTCTAAAAATACCACTTTGGTGCAACAACTGGTCTACCAATGTTGTTTTTCCGTGGTCTACGTGAGCAATTATCGCAATATTTCTCAAGTTATCTCTCTGACCCATAAACGCTCCTCTTTCTTAACTTCTACTATATTTTCATTCACATTAGATTATTATATCATACATAAATACATTTATCTATATGTATGAAAAACTTTTAATAAGTACATTAACAAGGAAGATTTTATATAAAAATTCTATGAAAATTGCCAAGTTTTCCAAATGATTATTTTAAAATCTTTAATTAATGAATGTAGATTAATATAATTAAATGTTGCTTTTAGGTACATTATATGCTAGAATGTGACTATATTGTGTAATGGGTAATTACATAGATTTGGAGGAAATTAAAATGCTAAAAAAGATTATTTCTCTTGCTTGTGTTGCTATATTAGCTACTACTGCAATGGTAGGCTGTAACAATAACACAGCAGATAAAAACAACACTTCTTCTACAACATCAACTCCTACAGAACAATCTGTTGTTTCTGACCCAGAAGCCTCTCGTGTTGGCACATTGGATAAATTTTTGAATTATAGAAGTATAACACTTAACGAGAAGGTTCTTCGCTTTCTATTAGATGATGTTCAAATGAATTATTGTGGATTCAAAATAGCTGACACAACAGGATTAGACGCAATACAACCTGGACAAAGAGTAAAAAATATTAAATACGTTTCTGACACTGGTTTAACTGCATATGTTGCTATGCAAAATGATACAAATGAAGTTGCAGATTACACAAAATGTAAATACTACACATTAAAAATGGTAAAAGGCGACTGCACCACAGTTAATTTACATTTGCCAAACAAGCTAGGTTGGGACGCAACTGTTGATACATTTAAATCAACCTATGGTACACCATCAGAGGAAACTACAGATGCAGCCGGCAACACTGTATTAAAATACAGCCAAGTATCCACAGCTCAAAGAGTAGGTTATTCTGCTTATTTTACAGTGGGAAGCACAGGTTTACTTGACTTTGTTATCAGCTTTTATGAGGTTGGAGCATAAGATTAATTCTTTTGATTAACTGATGATAACACTAATTTTCAAAAGACTAAAAAATTAACACAATTAATGCAAAAAACTCGAAATTCAGTTTTGTTGAATTTCGAGTTTTTATTATTTTATACTATATATTATTTGAGAAATTATATATCCTTTGGCACATTATATTTTGCATATTCGCCTAAATCCATTACAACTATTGAATGGCTTGTTTGGCGTTGTGACGGTAATATAAGCTGTTCATAGTCACCATACAAATAACGCAAATATTTGTCATATTCCTTTGGCACAGGGAACTTATGCCCCTCAAATTCCCATTGAATTGCTTCATCAAGGTAATATTTAGGGAAATCGCCCTTGTATACATTTCTGCCCATTCCGTCATATAAATATTTTGAGTCTTTCTTCTTTTCAAAGAAACGCAAACACTTAAACTGTAGCCACTGGCTTACTTTTAGTGGCAATAGTTTTTTCAATATATCTGCCACTTCACTTTGAAGTTTATTACCGTTATCCACCTTACGCTTATGCCACTTATTAAATACCAAAGAACGGGTTAACAGTGTTAGCTTTAGGTGTATTTTTCTGCCTAGCTTTGAATTGGCTGTTTGGTCATGAGAAAGCACATCAAAGAACACACCGTTGTGCATATCCATAAAATGGCTTGACCAAGTAGTAGCAAACAATGTATTGTTTATTCTCAGCTTTGAAAAAATATTGTGGCACTTTGGGTCGGTTGTGTGATTATGCAAAACTATATTATTAGGCAACTCTTGCTGAACAACAGACAAGAATTTATCATAGTCCTCTCGTAACATCATAACATCTGCATCATCGTCCCAAGGGATAAATCCCTTATGACGAATTGCCCCTAACAGTGTACCACCTGCAAGGAAATATTTTATGTTATGCTTTTTACAAATTCTATCAACCTCTAACAAATAACCCAACAGAATATTATGTATAACCTTTAGCTTACCTTGATAATTGTCTTGATAAAGGAAAATATCGCTTTTATTTTGGTACGCTGTTACCATAAGCTGAATTATTTCGTCCATAGTAATTTCAGGCTGACAGCCCATTATAGGTAGCTTCTGACAGTTCATTGAAACACCATAGTCAGGGTCTCTGCCTATATCAACCAGCGTTACCTTGCAACTTTCAGGATACAGGTCATATATTTTTTCCACCAGCATACCTGTTGACAGGGTACAATCTTTACTAACAACATTATAAATTGTATCTTTAGGAATTTTAGCCATTCCCCAAAACAATGCATTTAGAAAATCATTAATATATGTAAAGGAATATTTTTTACGAGAACGAATAATTTCAAACTCTTTACCTTGGGCAACTGCTCTAAACAGCTCGCAGAACAGGTTGTTGTCAAAATCAGCACCTGCCCCAAGTAATATACCTGAACGCAAAATAAGATGAGAAAAACCGTACTTTTTACCGTATATAGGCACAAGTGACTCTAATGTTTGTAACAGCTCTGCATCAAAGCCACTGCCCTTGGTTATATCAAAATTACCATACTCATACTCTGATAAAAGCACCCCTCTGTCTGCCCTGCCGTATACACGATAGTCAGACAGAAGAATAAACTGCCCTATCTTATTTTTTCCTGCAAATTCAAGGTAATCCTTTATTTGTGTAATTTCATTTATAAAGAAGTTTGGCGTACGGTCTAAAGATTTACTGCAACAACCTGTATAAAGTAAGTAATCTATACTTTCCTCTACCCTTGGCAAATCCTCTTTAAGCCTAAACTTAAAATCATTTCGCTTTAGTAGTGTTGGAAAAATTGTATTTAACAGTGCTGTACTCTCCCCTACTAGGGTTATTTGCATATTCAGCTTTTGCAGGTCATTTAATCCAAATAGGAAATAGACTAAAGCCTTTGAGAAAAAATCCTGTGTACCAGCCACATAAACTGCTTTATTTTTTAGATTTTTATAAGGGTAATCCTTATGTGAGGCAACAAAACAAGCCCAATCAAGCTCATACTGCCCCAACACCTTGTTAAGTTCCATAAATTAACTCCGATTAACTATTTTGAAGCTCCACTATCTTTACAGCTCGCTTAATTCCCTCTGTAAGGTCTACTTTAGCCTGCCAACCAATTTTATTTAATCTTGTGCTGTCTAGTATTTCAGGTGTGGCACCCATTACAGATATAACAGGCTCTTTTTCGTCCTCTTTATTAGCAAAGGAAAGAGTAAGATTTCTCTCTGGAAATGCCTCTACCGCTTTTCTTGCAAAATTTCTTATAGTAACATTTGAATGTTCTGCTGAAATATTGTATGGATAAATGTCACGACCATCTAACATAATTTTCAGCAATGCAGTTGCAGTATCTGTAACATAGCAGAAAGAACGGTAAGGAGCACCAGCACTTTTAAGTAGTATGCTTTGGTGTCTTACAATATTTGCAATAAACTGTGCCCATACCCTGTCATCTGTAAGGCTTGATGGACCGTAGATATAGCTTGGTCTTGCAATTTTTATACTCATACCATACTGCTTATTAAAAGATGCACATAAAGTTTCAGATGCTCTTTTACCCTGTGCGTAGCAGTTCTTAAAATCTGTATGGTCAATATAGCCAATGTCTGTTTCTTCAATTTTCTCCTTACCTGTGTGCAATGCACCATATACCTTTAGGCTGGATACAAATAAAGTAACAGCATCGCATTTTTTTGCATACTCCAACACCTTGTATGTGCCTGTAAGGTTAGCGTCGATAGTTCCAACAGGGTCATTTTCAAAGAAATATGCACTAGCCTGACTTGCAGCGTGTATAACATAATCTGCTTTTTCGTCTGTATTAATATCACTGCATACATCTTGAACAATAATTTCTATATCGTCACGCTTTAGAGCATCTCCAAAACGCTTTTCTGTCTTTTCTTTATTTCTTACTAATGCAAGAACCTTTATGTTGTCACCATAAAGGTCGTTTCTTATAAGCATAGCCATAGTAAGGTAATAGCCTATAAATCCACCTGCACCTGTAATTAGTATAGTTGTATTTTTTAGCTTGTCCCAGCTAATATCGCCATTTGCAACAGATAGAATGTCGTTGTAAATATACTGATGAATTAGGGTATCTATTTTATAGTCCATACATTAATTCCTCTCTTGCAAAATTTTCGTATCTTCTATAATAGTAATACGCTCTTAAAAATCTCATATCCTCTGGTGTAGTAACCTTTATGTTATCTCTGTCACCTATAAAGATTTGTACCTTTTCACCAAGCTCTATAAGAAGCTCTGAGCTTGAAATAGGGTTAGTAATGCCACGCTTTTCGGCTTCGTCGTGTGCCCACATAATTTTTCTCATAGTATAGCCCTGTGGAGCCTGTGTTATAAACATTTCTCCTCTTGGCAAACTACGGCAACAGGTTTCTCCGTCTTTGCTTTCAAGTACAGAGTCTATACTGCGTGTAACAGGCACAGCAGTTTCGTGTTCTTTAGCTGTTTTTATACAATCAGAAATTAATTTATCAGACAGCAAAGGTCTTACACCGTCACAAATTAAAACAATGTCTGTATCCTCTTTGGCAAACTCCTGTGCAGCAACCAAACCATTGTGTATAGACTGATGACCATTTTCTCCACCTGATACAACCTTAACAACCTTTGTGATGCTGTATTTTTTTATATACTCATTTAGCTTATCTATCCAACTTTCTAAGCAAGAGATTACAATGTTATCAACCTCTGGGTGAAGCTGAAAATTCTCTAATGTTCTTATAATAATAGGCTTACCGTCAACTTCTAAAAATTGCTTAGGAATTTCCACTGACTTCATTCTGGCACCAACGCCACCTGCAAAAACTACTGCGGTTACCATATAAGCTCACTACCTTTCTAAAATAGCAATTAAATTTATTATTTATACCTTTTATTTTTTCTTTGTAGCCTTATCAGCCTCATACACCTTAAAGGCATCATTTACATTGCCTGCAAACTTAACCTCGCCTTTTTTCAGATAAATAGCTCGTGTACACATTTCTTTTACACTATTTTGAGAATGACTTACATAAAGAACAGTTGTACCACTTTTTATAATTTCTGAAATTCTGTTGGTACATTTTTTCTTAAATGTAGCATCACCTACACTTAAAGCCTCGTCAATAACTAAAATATCTGGATTAATATTTACATTAATAGCAAAGCCCAAACGCATTTTCATACCACTGGAGTATGTTCTTACAGGCTGGTCTATATAATCCCCAAGCTCTGCAAAATCTACTATTTTGTCCTCAATTTCCTTTATTTCGTTATCCTTTAAGCCCAGTGTATAACCACGCAAATAGATATTCTCTCTGCCAGACATTTCTAATGCAAAGCCGGCTGTAAGCTCCAATAAAGCGGCAACAGTACCGTTTACCACTATATCTCCTGAATCTGGAAAAGCAACACCTGTTATCATTTTAAGCAATGTAGATTTACCAGCACCATTGTCACCAATAATACCAACACTTTCACCGTCATATATCTCTAACGAAACATTATTTAATGCTTTATGACGCTTTGCATTCTTTGGTTTAAAAAATAGGGATTTAAATCGTTCTCTATCATTTTTAAACAGTAAATATTCCTTTGACACATTGTCAAACTTTATCATAACCTTTTTGTTGTCCATAAACTTATACCTCTCTTACAATACGTCAGGTATTCTTTTACGCAAACGACTATAGTTAAATGCACCCAGTGCAAATACCAACACAAACTCTGCTAAGAATATACCTAGCTCTGTTGGGTTATTCCAAATAAACTGATTATATATTACAGCCTTTCTGTAACCGTTTGCAAAAAAGTTTATAGGGTTAAAATACATAATAAAGTTAAGGGAGCTATTTGGCATATCGTAAGAATTATAAATTATACCTGACAACCAGAAAACACCTGTCATAATAGACACAACCATATTGTCAAAGTCCATACTAAAGGCACCCATTGGTGCTGTACTCCAAGAAAGGAATAAAAAGAAAAAGAACATAAGTGGCATAAGTAATAACAACTGTAATGAATACCAGCTAAGCCCCACGGTAAATGCAATAATAACAAGCATTATAGCTGACAAAAATATTTGAACATACATTTTTGACAATAATGTATAGCTCATAATAGTTGAAACAGGGAAAGAAATTTTTGTAACAAAATGCCTGTTAACTCTAATTGACTTCATACCCTGTATAATACTTTCCTGCATAAAAAACCAAGGAATAAAACCAACCAGCATAAAAATAAAACGGTCAAACTGCACTACATTACCATCAATATTTACTGGAACTTCCCCAGAATTTTTGAAACCCAATGCAAAAGCAAACCAGTATACAAACAATGTAAACGACGGCTTTACAACAGACCATAAAGGTCCTATTGCTGCACCCTTATATGTTTTAATAAGCTCGTTCTTTGCCAGTCTAACTATCTGACCAAGAAAGCCCTTATGTTCATTGATAATCTGAAACAAAATTATATCAACCTTTCAAAATTATGTTAAAATACATCTTTAATACCTACAGTAATTATCATCAGCCTATAAACATCACCTCGTGGAATTTCATTCTTAATATTATAAATTATTGTTATAAACAATTTCTGTACAAACATAATATAAAATGAATACTGTTATAATCATAACATTCCCATTATATTTATTCTATACTATTTTTAGCAAAAGTCAATATAACTAATTATAGATAAATAGGCGAATAATTTAGGATTTATAGTATATTCAGCCATATTTGTATAATACATTAACAAACACAGGGCATACCGTAGTACGCCCTGTGTTGATATATTTATTTATAGATTTATTTGTAGATTTCTTTTAGCTTTGCGTAAATTTGGTTGGCACACATATAAACATTGCCACCGCCCATTGTTAATATTAAATCACCAGATTGCACCTTAGAGCAAACATACTCTGTTATTTGGTCAAAGGTTTGTCTGTATACACTGCCGTCAACCTTTGCACATAAATCCTCTGCATATATGTTGTAGGTGTTTGTTTCTCTTACAGGTAAAATTTCAGAGATAATAACCTCATCTGGAATTGACAATGCCTTTGCAAAGTCATCTAACAGCATAAAGGTTCTTGAAAATGTATGTGGCTGGAATACAGCCCAAACCTTATTAAAGCCCATAGCCATAGCAGAGTTAAGAGTAACTGTAAGCTCTGTTGGATGATGTGCAAAATCGTCAGCAACAGTAATTCCGTTTACCTCTCCTAATACTTCAAAGCGTCTGTGTACACCTGTAAATTTTTCGATACTTTGGGCAATATCCTGTGGCTCTGCACCAAGATAAATTGCCACTGTTATAGCAGCAAGAGCATTCATTACATTATGCTTACCAGGTACTGTCAGCTTAATTCTTGTTAAACATTCACCATTGTGCATTAAATCAAAGCTTTGCTTAACACCACCGTCACAGCTGTAATTTTCTGCATAATAATCGTTAATAGAGTTAAAACCATAGAATAGCTTATCCAGCTGAACATCTGCTGTACAATCTACACTATTTTCATCATCACCGTTAATTACCAATAGCTTAGTTGTCTGCTTAGCAAATTTATTAAAGGAGTTTTTAATATCATCTAAATCCTTAAAGAAATCAAGGTGGTCAGCTTCTACATTTGAAATTACCGATATTGCTGGGTGAAGCTGTAAAAATGTGTTTACATACTCACAGGCTTCGCATACCATAATTTCAGACTTACCAACAATACTGTTTCCTCCTATAAAAGGTAGCTTACCACCAATTATAGCAGATGGGTCTTTTTTGCAACCCATAAGTATTTGAGTAATCATAGCTGTTGTTGAGGTTTTTCCGTGAGTACCCGAAACTGCTATGCTGTCCTTATACTTGTCTACAACTAAACCAAGCATTTGACTTCTTTCTAAAGTAGGTATTCCCTTTTCCTTTGCAGAAACTCTTTCAGGATTATCACTTTTAATTGCCGCAGAATACACTACCAAATCTGCACCCTGTACATTTTCTGCAAAATGACCCATATAAACCTTAATGCCATAGCTTTTTATTCTGTCCAGTGTGTCACCCTCGTTACAGTCAGAACCGGTAATATTAAATCCCCTTGACAACAATATTTCTGCCAAAGGACACATACCAGAACCACCTATACCAATAAAGTGTATTGTTTTTATATTATCTAAAGAAAAATTACTCATTATTACAATTCTCTCCTAGCTAAATGTATGTAACCTTTTTAATTATATTGCTATTTTAAAGAAAAATAAAGACCTATTATAAAATTTGTGATATAATATACTAGCCAGTATCTTAAAACAGAAAACAACTGTATATTTCTACTAATAATAACTGCTAGTTTTTATTATGTACAGTAACTTTGCTTTTTGATACTTTTTATTTATATTTTATTAAAGATAAAAGGTGTTGCTTGTGAACTTAAAAAAGAATGATATATACGAAACTGAAATAACAGGTATGACCACTGAGGGCAGTGGTGTTGGAAAAATAGACGGAACTGCTGTTTTTATAACCAATACTGCTATAGGAGATGTAATAAAAACAAAAATAATAAAAACCTCTAAAAATTACGCCATTGGCAGAATTGAGGAAATTATTACACCATCTCCCGACAGAATAACACCTGAC
>JAXKHT010000065.1:0-23402 GCA_036549705.1 Acutalibacteraceae bacterium
CAGAAAATCCTTATTCTAACGATAACGCAACAAAGGATGTTGCGAAGACGATTGGGAAAAAAATATTCGATCACACAAAACCACTTGAACTTATGACTTTGATTGGACGCTTATGTACACGAAATGATGATATTATTCTTGATTTCTTCTCAGGCTCCGCTGCAACAGCTGAAGCCATTATGAAACTAAATTGTGAAGACTCTGAAAATCATAGAAAATATATTTTGGTTCAGTTGCCAGAAGAATGTAAAGTGGGGTCATCTGCTTATAAAGCTGGTTATAGAACAATTTGTGATATTGGAATGGATAGGATTATAAAGTCAAAAAAATTGTATAATCAAGAATTCCCAACTAACACTGCAGACCTTGGCTTTAAACATTACACATTAGCAGAGGTAAGTAAAACTACACTGGATAAGATTGAAAAGTTTGACAATAGTGGATTTATTACAGATACAACTGTATATGATGAATTCGGTACTGCAACTGTGCTTACAACTTGGTTAGTACATGACAATTACGGATTTGTAAACAATTGCGAAACGGTAGACCTTGCAGGATACACAGCATACTGGTGTGAAAATCACTTATACCTTATAAATCCGGGACTTACTGAAGAAGCAATTAAGTCTCTTGTTGAGAAATACAATACTGAAGGTGCATTTAATCCTCAGAATATTGTTCTCTTCGGCTATAGCTTTAATTATGTGGAAATGGAGAACCTAAAAACAAATGTTAAGATTCTACGTGACTCTGAAAAGAATTTGAAAATCAATCTGGACATTAGATATTAAGGGAGGTGTAGGTTTTGGAACTGATACTAGAAAAAGAGTTAGACCATCAACAGAAAGCAGTTGATGCTATAATTTCTGCCCTTGATGGAATTACAATGATAAAGCCTCATCTCGCTTATGAGAATCCTACATTTGATAGAAAAGAGCTGCGTCTTATTCATAACTTGACTGAAGTTCAGAAGAATATCCGTGCAGACTATCGAGGTTGTCGTGACGATGGAGAGTATTTGAACCTTGATATTAAGATGGAAACAGGAACTGGTAAAACCTATGTATACACCAAAACCATCTATGAGATGCATAAAAAGTTTGGCTTTAACAAGTTCATTATCGCTGTACCATCTCTTCCTATCAAGGCTGGAACATCACAGTTCATTGATGATAGTTATGTAAAACACCATTTTTCTGATGCGTGTGGATATAACTGTGATATTGAATTGGGTGTATTAGAAAGTCCGAAGAAAAAGAAAAAAGGTTTTTTAGCTATGCCTCCTGCTGTCCGTGATTTTGTAACCGGCTCATGTCAGAATTCAAACAAGATTTATGTATTGCTTGTTAATATGCAGTTGTTGACAAATGGTAATATGCTTACACGATCAGACTATGATTATTTAGTTGAGGGGTTTTACAGACCATTTGACGCATTGAAAGCTACAAAGCCAATTGTGATTATTGATGAACCTCATAGATTTTCTCGTGACCAAAAAGCATATAAAGCTATTGTTGAGGAACTATGTCCACAGATGATTATTCGTTACGGTGCAACCTTCCCGGATACAACTGTTGGAAAAGGCAAAAATAAAGTAACTTTCAAGGATTTTAATAACCTTGTGTATGAGTTGAATGCTTGTGATTCCTTTAATCTAAACTTGATTAAAGGAATTGCAAAAGAACATTTTGAACCTTTATCCCAAAAGGAAGAAAAGGTTAAATTGTTGTCCGTGGAATCAAAAACTTCCGCTACATTTCAATTCAAAAAACGTGGAGAAGAAACAAAAACATATACACTTGCAACAGGTGATTCGTTATCTGTTATTGATTCATCCTTTGAGGGGCTGACAATAAGTGCTATTGGCAAAAACTTTATTGAATTGATAAACGGTCAAGTGAAATTTCAGGGCGAAGAATTCAATACTGACATTTATTCTTCATCTTACCAAGAACAAATGCTAAAATTAGCAATTCAGCGACATTTTGAAACAGAGCGTCAGAATTTCTCCGGCAGACAATTCAAAATAAAAACTTTAGCATTATTTTTCATAGATGACATCACCTCTTATCGTGATTCTGATGACGGCAAAGAAGCATATTTGAAAGTGATGTTTGAAAAACTTCTACTTGAAAAAATTGAAGAATTGTTACGAACAATTCCTGATAGTGAACAGGAATATAAAGACTACCTTGAAGCAAGTAAAGCTGATATCTCTGCTTGCCACGCAGGATATTTCGCACAGGACAACAGTGATTCAGATGAAGCCATTGCAAATGAAGTTGCTGATATTCTTCACAATAAGAAAGGACTTATTTCCCTACATAAAGAAGATGGTTCCTTTAATACAAGAAGATTCTTGTTCTCTAAATGGACGCTTAAAGAAGGCTGGGACAATCCTAACGTGTTTACAATTGCGAAATTGCGTTCTAGTGGAAGTGATAATAGCAAACTACAAGAAGTAGGTCGTGGACTTCGTCTGCCTGTTGATGAAAATGGTAATCGAATTTCTAATGAAGAATTCAAGCTTAATTATATTGTAGATTTCACAGAAGCAGATTTTGCTCAAAAACTTGTTGACGAAATAAATGGTGAATTACCAGAGACACATATGATTACAGATGACATTCTTAAAAATGTAGCTGAAAAGCGTGGTGTAGATCCTAACGCTCTGTTCTTTGAATTGGGAGCAAAAGGTTATATTAATATGAATCGTGAAATTATCGCAGACAAGAGAGGTACTTTCTTTGCTGATTATCCTGAATTCGCTACAGGTGTGGGCAGTAACAAGGTTACTGATGTCAACAAGAATAAGAAAGAAGAAATCCATGTAAGAAAAGCAGTTTACTCTGAACTAAAGGAGTTATGGGAACGTATCAATCACAAATATTATTTGTTTTATGATGTAGACTTGTCTGATGAAATACCACAGGCGCTTCATGACATTTTGAGAAAGTCCGGAATTTTCGGTAATGTCACTTTGTATAGCCATAGAGATCAGGTTGCAACAGAAGGAAACGCTATGATTGTACGAGAGGATTCAGGTGTATCATATTCCATAAAACGCCCTATCCCTTACAATGAATTCTTAAAGAGAATCAGCCAACAGACAAGCATTCCTATTAGAGAACTCCACAAAGCTATGTGTGAGTTTTCTAAGGAAAAAGATATTCCAGATGAATACATCAATGAATATTCTGTTGCTAATATTGTTTCAGCTTTTACTGATTGGCGTATAGAAAAAATGCAAACTCGATTTAAGTATAAACGTTCTGCACAACCTGTGACTGAAACAGCCTTAACTTATAAAGATGGTTCGCCTAGAGATGTTATCAAACAGGGAAATGTAGGAACTAAATTTGCTGAAGGTACACCTTCTGATAAATATTTATATGACAAGATTGTGTTTGATTCACCTCTTGAAAAAGCAAATATTATGACCGATATAGACGAAGTTGTAGTATACGGGAAAATACCAAAATCAAGTGTTGCAATCCCTACGATAGTTGGTGAAAACTATAGTCCAGACTTTATGTATGTTGTAAAGCATAAGGACGGAACTAAGGAATTGAATATTGTTGTCGAAACAAAACTGGTAGAAAATAAATCCACACTTCGTGGGATTGAAGACGCTAAGATAAAATGTGCTGAGGCTTTCTTCAAGCAGCTCACTATTGATGGATATACTGTTTCATTCCATACACAGTTAAGCAATAAGAAAGTTAAGCAGATTATCGATGAAGTAATAGCGGGGTAATTAGTAATATAAATGTTATATACATATAGTAGGAGGTGTCTTTTGTGAATAAAAGTGAAATCAAAAATTTAATTTTACTTAAACAAGAAGGCTCCTATTGGGATTTTAAGCGAGAATGGTACTCTCAAGATAAAAAAGCAGATTTACTTCATGATATTATTTGCATGGCAAATAATCTATCCAATAGAGATGCTTATATTATTATTGGTGTTGATGAGGAAAATGATTATTCGTTTTCCTCAGTAAGAAATGATCCAAACAGAAAGAATACACAACAATTGGTCGATTTTATGAGAGAAAAGCGTTTTGCTGGTGGTGTCAGACCGATTGTCAGTGTCGAAAGTATTGGATTTGGCAAAGTTGAAATAGATGTAATTGTTATACATAACAGTGATGCAACGCCATTTTACTTAACTGAAAACTTTCAATCTGTAATGCCTAATAACATCTATACACGAGTAATGGATTCTAATACGCCGAAGAATAAATCTGCGGATTTATCACATATTGAGATACTGTGGAAAAAACGTTTTGGCTTACTTTCACCACCATTGGAAAGAATGATGATATATCTGAAAAGGTCTGATTTGTGGGATTCTTCTCCGGGTAGTTATGAAGAAAAAATGTATTACAGATTTTCACCTGAATTCACAATAGAAACAGTAATGGATGATAGCAAAAATGGATATCAATACTACTTATTTAATCAAACCGATATTCGTCCTAGATGGTATGATATCAATCTATATTATCATCAAACAATGCTTGCTTCATTAGAAGGACTATCTCTTGATGGAGGACGCTATTTTACGCCTTCACCAAGAACAGATGGTGTTTCATTAACACAATATCATCATTGGGATGTTGCGTTTAAGTATTATATTAAAAACTCTATTGAATATATTGTCCATGAGTTTTACTATCATCCAGACGGTGACGATGAGACAATTGCACATGATAGGTTTATGGAATGCATTCTTGTGTTTGAAACTGATTGTGAAAAGGCAAATTTTAAAGAATATCTTAAACATAATTGGGAAAACAAACAAAACTATACTGACAACATATGGCTACCCTATTTCGAAAAAATCGAGGGTTATAATATGGATGTAATTAAGGAAGAATATTTGAATTCTCAAATATTACAGAAAATGCTTGTTGAGTTTCGAAATGAATAACAATAAAAATTCAAAGAAAGAACTTAAGGAGGGCTGTTATTGAAAAACACAGATGATAAAACAGAAATTATATTAGCACAATGGCAAACGTGTGTTGAAATGGCTAATTCAGTTAGTCAACGAAGAGATACAATGAATAATATTTTTGTAACATTAAATTTAGCTATTATCGCAGCTGTCTCAATCACTTGGGATCTAAAATCATTATTTATTCTTGCTGCAGGAATAGTTGTTTGTACTATATGGATATTATTTATTCGAAACTATAAGTTGCTCAACACGGAGAAGTTTAATGTTATCAACGACATTGAAAAAAAGTTACCGGTTAAACCATTCAATGATGAATGGAAAAAATTAAAAAGCAATAAAAAATATAGAGATAGTACTAAATTAGAAAATACACTACCAATAATGTTTATTGTTTTATATGTGATTGCAATTGCTGCTATTGTTGCTATCAAATGTTATACACAAGGAGGAACACCATGACTTACAATTTATTTATCAGCCACTCATGGGCATATGGAGATGCATACGATAAATTAACGGATATGCTTAGAGCTAAACCATATTTTGATTATCGTGACTATTCTGTTCCAAAGGATGATCCAATTCACAATGCCCCATATACATATCAACTTAAAGAAGCTATTAGAAAACAAATGCAACCTGCCAGTTGCGTTTTAATCATGGCAGGTGTCTATTCGACTTACAGTAAATGGATAAACATTGAAATAGAACTTGCAAAGAGCATGAATAAAAAAATAATAGCAATCGAACCATGGGGTTCTGAAAGAACATCGACTGTTGTTAAAACTGCAGCAGATAGAATTGTTAAATGGAATACCGACTCTATTGTTAGTGCGATTAGAGGGTATTGATATCTCACATACCATTTTGGTACTCGAGCATAAGAAAATGACCATACAAAAGTATTTCTACTCTAGTATGGTCATTATTTCTTTTGTCATCGCTTGAAGACGTCACTCAATAATTGTTTTTCTTACAATCCCTAAGTGAAGGCTCCCTTGGCTGTCCTTTTTTATTTGGCTCTATGTCAATAGGAATAGAATTTATTTATTAAAAAATGGAGAGTCACCACAATTAGGTAACTCTCCATAGTTTTTATATTATTTTAATATTATATACACTATGTAATACTAGAATATTCTAAACATAAGTAAACAAATGTTAATATAAATATTACATTGAACGACCCACAAGACGCTGAATTTCAGAAGCCTTGCCAAGGTCACCTTCTATTCTTAATTTGCCAACTGTATAGGCAGCAACAGGGTTCATTTCACCTCTTGCTATTTTTAGAAAATCTTCTGTATCTGCAATAAATAATATATCAAACTGTTTATAATCAAATGGTTCTACAAACAACTGTCCATCAAGAAATTTTACATAGAAAGTTCCTCCGCCTTGACCAGTCATAGTAATTTGCATAGCAAGCTGTCCATAATAATCGTGAAAATCAGAATGAATAAATATCTCTCTAATTTCTGCAAAAGCTTCCTGAAATGTCATTTTATATCCCCCACTAAAATTCTGCACAAATAGTCTGCATCGGCTGATTATGCCGAATTAACTTCATTATATAAATAACGATATTTCTATCGATTATTGTCTTAAAACTATTATCTTAAAACAATATCATTAACCCTATGCACTTATTAAGCACAGCAATATAGATGGTAACATTGTATTTGGATATTGTCAAGACAGCAGAAAACATTTTGTCATTTTGTGCAATATATATATATTATCGTATACATTATTATAACAAGTTACAAGCACGAATAACGCTGAAAAGTCTGCACAAACACTTCTGTGCAGACTTTTTGATTTTTTATAGTAATTTTATATTGTTGATACAGCCGTGTGTAACCAAATGTTTCTTTAGTTACTGTTAATTATTAGTCATTAACAATTTCCAAATCTTCATCACTTACAACGTTCATTGGCTTTTTGTTAAATAAATCATACATAACAGGAACTATAAATAAGGTCATTATAGTAGCATAAAGCAAACCACCTATACAAACTATAGCAACAGGTTGCATCATTTCTGTACCTTCACCAATGCCAAGAGCCATTGATAGCAAGCCTATAATAGTAGTTATTGCTGTCATAAGAATTGGTCTCATTCTGGTTCTACCTGCCTCTATAAGAGCCTCTTTCTTTTCTACACCAGATATTCTAAGCTGGTTAACATAGTCAACCAATACAATACCATTATTAACAACAACACCACACAACATAACAAAACCGATTAAAGCAACAACGCTTACATCAAAGCCTGTTATAAACAAGCCCAGGAAACCACCTGTAAATGCAAGTGGAATTGTAAATAGAACGATAAATGGTGACTTTAGGCTTTGGAACTGTGCAACCATAATCATATAAATAAACACAATACCAAGCAACAACATTTTTACCATATCGAATACAGATTCCATTGTGCTTTCATTTTCACCTGTAAATTCTATGGTTACTCCCTCTGGTAGTTCATATTTTTCTACAGCTGTTTTAACACGGTTAGATACATCTGTTGTTGTATATCCACCAGCAATTACACCTGTTACAGACAAATATCTTTTCTGATTTTCTCTGGAAATAGAATTCATTGACTGTAGCTTCTCTGCTGTAGCAATTTCACCAAGAGTTATGTTTTTTTCCTCTCCGTCCATAGTTGTATATGTTAGATTTTGGTCTAGTAATTCATTAACCTTTAGATTTTCTTTCTTTTGGTCTACAACTATAACATCTAAGGACGAGCCATCTGATGAGGTAAGAGATGTAGCTGTTTTCTCTGTTGTTATAACCCCTGCAACCTGTTGTAGCACCTGTGCAACTGTTAATGAATGTTTCATAGCTTTATTTTTGTCAACGGTTATTCTTATTTCCTCTGTAGTATCTGCAATACCATTGTCAGACTTTTCAATACCGTCTACATCACCAACTATTTTTGCAAGGTCATTAGCGGTTTTCTGTAAAACATCTAAATTATCACAGTATACTGTTACAGCAACTCCACTGCCCATTAACATTGACATAGAACCCATAGAACCACTGCTTACAGTAATTTCTGCATCAAATTTTTCTGAAAGCTGGTTTTGTAGGTCACTTGCTATTGTTGCACTTTGCTTAGCGTATTCACTCTTTAACATCATATAAACAGTAGCAGTGGTGTTGCTTCCGCCACCCATACCTGCTACACCTGTGGTATCACCTATCATTGCACCAACAGTTTCGTACTGATTTGTAGCACTTACAATTTCTAGAATTTCATCTGAAACTTTTATTGTATCTTCAAGTTCGCTACCCTTTGGCATACTTACAGAAATCTGCATTTCTGCACCACTGGCTGTTGGCATAAAGCTAAAGCCTCTTGACATAGCCAGTGCAGTACTTGTAATCAATAAAACTACTGCCAATATAAGAACTAACGCTCTGTGACCTAAAGCAAAACGTATTGCCTTGTCGTACCCTTTAAGAAGTACATCCATAACTTTTTGGCTATGCTCTTTATTCTTTTTGAACATTGACTTACCCATTGCAGGTACAAGAGTTAGTGCCACCAACAAACTTGCTAACAATGAATATGTAATTGTTAGTGCCAGGTCTACAAATATCTGCTTGGTTATTCCCTGGACAAACACTATAGGCAAGAACACGCAAATTGTTGTAAGAGTTGAAGCTGTAATAGCACCTGCAACCTGTATTGCACCGTTCATTGCAGCCTTTGTAGCTGACATTCCTAAACTTCTTAGTCGATAAATATTTTCAATAACAACAACCGAGTTATCAACAAGCATACCAATACCAACTGCCAAACCAGATAGAGAAATAAGGTTTAATGTTACTCCACTGAAATACATAAGCACTATTGCAAATATAACAGATATAGGTATTGAGCAAGCCACAATAAGAGTAGGTTTAATGTCTTTTAGGAATATAAGCAATACTATAATCGCAAACACTGCACCAACTATTAAATTTTGAATAACGCTGTTAACAACAAGGTCGATATAATCACCTTGACTCATCATTACTGTATATGAAAAGTTTTCTGTATCCTCTTTTATACTTTCAAACTCTTTAATAATATTTTCACATACTGTTGCAACTGCTGTTTGTGAGGACTTTGTAAAGGAAAACATAATACCACCATTTCCGTTTAACTTTGCATATACCTCATTTGAGTTATCTGATATAAATACATTTGCAACATCTTTTAGATATATAGGTTCAACATCATCCATACCTAAATCAAACAGTAATAACTCTTCCATTTCCTCAATATCTGCAAGTTTATCACCAATTCTTACAAGATATTGACTTTTACCCTCTGTTATATAGCCAGCAGGCATTGAAAAGTTTTGGGCTGTTAAAATCCCCGAAACCATATCAAGAGTAATAATATTTTCAACATTAGCTTTATCTAATGCTGTTTCTTGCTGTTCATCAATAGTTTCTTTAGTTGCTTCAAGCTCTTTCTTTGTTGCTTCAAGCTGAGCCTGTGTTGCGGTAAGTGTGCTTTCTCCTACGCTTAAATCAACATAGGCTTTGTTCATTTCAAATTCTGCCTGTGACTTCTGTTTGTTAAGCTCTGCAATAGCAGAATTTAAGGTAACCTCTCCTGCTAATAGCTGGTCATATGTAGTATTTAGTTGCTCAAGAGCAGAATCTATTTGAACAATACCATTTTGCATTTCTGTAATAGCAGTTTCTAAGGTATCCTCTGATAATCCTTGGTCTGCAAGGCTTTGTTTGATTTCCTCAAGAGAGTTCTGCAAAACAACCATAGCATTTCCCATCTCTTCAAGTTTTTCTGACAAATTTACAGATGTTATTCCCCATTTAGCCAACTGACTATCAATAGTTTTTAGTTGCTCAAGTGCCTGTTTATATTCATCTGTATCTGGTGAGAAAGTAGAAATAACTGCATTTAAATTATCTACTGTAGTCTGATATGCTTCCAGTTGTACTATAGAAGCAGTCATTTCTTGTATGCTGGATTTAATCTCCAATAAAATTTTCTGTATACCAACAATCTGCTCATAGGTAGATTGCAGGCTGGTTCTTTGAGTAGATAATGAAGAAATAGTTGTTAGAATTTGAATTTTACCGTTAGCTATTTCTGTTTGCTTTTCGTTCATTTGAGCCTGTGCGTCGCTTAATTGCTGGTTTGCAAGGTTGCGTTGTTCTTCCAACTGTTTTTTACCCTCTTCAATTTGCTTTGCACCATCTTTAGTTTGCTCTAGACCATCGTTAAGTTGAGCTAAACCGTCTTCAAGCTCTTCTCTACCCTCGTCAAACTTACCATTTATAGCCTTTTGAACCTTTTTATTAACCTCTTTTAATTTTTTCTCATCAATAACAACATTAATTTTTTCTTGAACACTACCAACTGTAGAAATGGAAGCAACACCATCTATACCTTCCAATCTGTTTAGAAGTTTTTCGTCAACATATTCAGAAAGCTCGGTTGTTTCCATACCCTCTATTCCAACAGCTACAACAGCAGCAGGCAACATATCAGGATTAATTTCCATAAGAACAGGTGTGCCTACTTTTTCGTCCCAGCTACCTTCAAGAGTATCTATTTTACCACTAACATCTACTACAGCACTATCCATATTGGTGCCATCTTCGTATTCTATCATTACCATAGAATAATTGTCAGCTGATGTAGAGGTAATACCCTTTACACCATCTAAAACGGACAGTGATTGTTCAAGAGGCTTAGAAACTGTTGTTTCAACCATTTCAGGGCTTGCACCAGGATATGTTGTAACAACAATCATATATGGAAAATCCATATTTGGTAATAAATTAGGTGTCATACTGGTAAAGGACACAACACCCAAAACCACAACAAGTACAACAGCCACTAAAACTGTCATTGGTTTTTTTACACTAAACTTAGATAACATTTTTACCTCCTATAAAAGCCATTTTTCATTAGTAAGAACATTTCTTGCAGATATTCTTTAACAAGATTTTCGTCTTTGCCTATAACAAATACTTCAAAACAAGACCTTATAATAACAGAACTAATTATGAAAAGCATATTTTTCACATCAGTCTGCACATTCTCATTAAGCAAATCATAATTTATATAATCTTTTATTTGCTCCATTACAGAGTTTTCATTAAAATGCTCATCAGTTAAAGCAATAAAGCTACAATTTAATTGAGCATTAGAAAAAACTGTTTTGAAAGTAGATGAATATTTTTCCTCCTTAGATGAAGTAAGAAGAAAATCAAATACTTCTGTACTTGCTAAAAACAAATCACCACCATTTTTCTTTAATGATTCAACACAGTTACTTAGAAGTTTTTCAGAAAATCCCTGCATAACTACCTTAAAAACATCTTGCTTATCATCAAAATATTGATAAAAGCTACCCCTGGAAATTCCTGCATTTTTTACTATTTGATTAATAGAAATATCTTCAAGAGTTTTACCGTCGATTTCATTAATTATAGCATTTATAATGCGTGTTCTTTTTTGAGGTGTAAGATTATAAAAGGTTTGTTTTACCAAAATGTCACCTCCAAAAATGACAAATTGTCATAATGTTTTTTCATTATACACATCAAAAAAATTATTGTCAATGACGTAAAAATCGCATACATTATTAACTTTACACTATTTATTAACAAATTATTACTATATATTTACTTGCAGTTAAATTACCAAAAATAGTTCCATAATTTTTTAGCAATTTGCACTAAATATTTAAAAATTTTTTCTCATTTTCTTTTTATATTTTCTTGAATATACAGTTAAAAAGTAATATAATAGCTAACATAAAATCAATTTATTAATAGATTGTAAATTTTTTGTCGCAACAATAACAAAGGGAGTGGGATAGTTTATGAGCGAAATAATTAATGATTTTTTTCTGATTGAAGAAAGTATGGATTATTTCTTCTTGATTAACATTGCTATTATTTTAATTTCAACTAAAATTTTTGGCTTGATTTTTAAGAAATTCCATATGCCACAGGTTGTAGGAGCATTAGTTGCCGGACTGCTTTTAGGACCTGCATTTTTAGGAGTACTCAAAGAAGATAATTTTATTACAATGGTGTCTGAAATTGGTGTTATAGTGTTAATGTTCTCTGCTGGTTTGGAAACCGATATTAATGAATTTAAGAAAACCGGTAAGGCATCTGCGAGTATAGCTATTCTTGGTGTAGTTATTCCATTGCTGGGTGGCTTTTTATCTACATTCTTCCTTGTTGAACCTGAACAGGGGGATTCGTCACAGCTTACATTTCTTAAAGCAATGTTCATTGGTGTAATTTTAACAGCTACCTCTGTTAGTATTACTGTAGAAACGCTAAAAGAAATGGGTAAACTGAATTGTCGTGCAGGCAATGCAATTTTAGGTGCTGCAATTATAGATGATATTTTAGGTATTGTTGCACTTACAATTATATCTAGTTTTACAAGCACAGATGTAAACATTTTAATGGTACTTGCAAGAATTATTGGCTTTTTTGTTTTCTCTATTGGCGTTGGTTTTTTATGCTACAAAGCCTTTTCAATATATATGGACAGATATAAAAAGGATTACAGAAGATTTGTAATTCTAGCCTTTACTTTCTGTTTGTTAATGTCTTGGTTGTCTGAGGTATTTGGCGTAGCTGACATTACAGGTGCTTATATAGCAGGTTTGATAATGTCTAACACAAGCAAACATGATTATCTTGAAACAAGATTTAACACTCTATCATATATGTTACTGTCACCTATATTCTTTGCAAGTATTGGTTTAAAGGTAGAGTTACCTTCTATGTCTGCAACAATTATTATATTTGCAGTAATTTTGGCTATTATAGCTATTTTAAGTAAGATGGTTGGCTGTGGAGTAGGTGCAAAAATATGCGGATTTGACACAAAGGAATGTCTACAAATAGGTGCCGGTATGATTTCTAGAGGTGAGGTTGCACTTATTGTAGCTAACAAGGGTTTAGACTTTGGATTAATGAGCGAATCCTTGTTTGCTCCTATTGTAATAGTGGTTGTTGCAACAACTATTATTGCACCGGTAATACTTAAAATTGTATTTAGTGAAAAAGAAAAAAATAATTCTGATGACAATGGCAGTATAACCGAAACAAATTTAGAACAGGCAAAGGCTTAATATTAAATATAAATGAAGTAAAAAGCACAGACAGAACAAACTTTAAGTTACATTCTGTCTGTGCTTTTATTATAATTCTACGGTTATTAATTGGTCAGCAAAGTTGTTCTCTTTGCTACATACTGCTATTTTATAGTTTGGATAATAATATTCCTTAAAGAATACATCTTTAGTACAGTTAATTTCACTTGTACTTTCATTTATCAGCGGTTTATTTTGGTCATTGATAAATATAGAAAATGAGTCTAAGCCTCCACCTAAACCCTCTGCGGTAAACTTCAAGTAGGCTTCCTTTAGAGTCCATATTCTAAAAAATCTGTCCGCCTGTATACTTTCTGTTGTTCCGTTAAAAATATAGTTGTATTCGTTAGGTGTAAAAAATCTTTTTGCAACACCCTCTAGAGGTTTATCTATCTGTTCTATATCACAGCCCACATCATTGTCAGAAAAAGCACAAACTGCAACATCTCCACTATGTGACAAGCTAAAATGTATATTAGGTAAAAGAGAAAAATATGGTTTTCCTTTTTCAGTGGTGTGATATGTTATATCTTTTTCCTTTAACCCCAGTTGTTTTAAATAATTATCTAATAATATTCCAGCACCTAATGATAAATTTTTACCTTTCCGTGGTCTTAGGCAATCTATTTTATCTTTTCTATATGGGGACATTAGATTGTAGTATTTGTTAAATATTAGGTCATCGTCTAATTTATTACAATCCAGCAAATATATTGTTATCATTTTAAACCACCCCAATAATAAGAATTAAACTATTCCTAAAATTTGTCTTTGAAGAAGTACCACATCTCTAAGATTTACATCTCCATTTGAGTCCATATCTGCACTGTAAATTTGATTACGGTTAAGCTTTGTAATACCCAATACATATCTTTGCATTGTAATAAAATCCTTTAAAGAAATTTTTCCATCACTAAACACATCTGCTTTTATTAGCCCCTTGTCAGCAGATGTTATAGCTTTTATTACAAAATTAGAACCTATTTCGTCACTTAACATAGTAGAATAAAAATCTGGCAGACTATAAATTTTATTTTGCAATTTTATGTAACTTGCATCTTTATTAACATCTGGAGTAAATATATATTCACCGCCACCTATTGTTAACCATTCATCACAACCAAGAGTACTTGCTATATTATTTTTGGTGCCATTAATTCTTACTGCGATAGCACCCTTACTGTATGGAAGTTCAAAATCTGTTTTTACATTTATATATCCGCTGTATTCTACTATACCATTTGATAGAAAAGTCCACTTAGTTTCATCATCTATAGGTTGTCCTTTTTTATCTACAGGAACATAATAAATATCGTAATCAGCACCTACAGACTGTGTTTCAAACATTACACTATCTAGATTCCCATACTGTTCTGTAAAATCAAATACATTAAAATATGTCATATCTTCAGCTGGAGAAGTAACACCGTCTGTTGTTATATTTATAGAAAAATCATAAACAGCACCGTATTCTTCAACCTGATACAGCTTTGTGTTTTCTTCTATTTTTTGCACACTTTTTATTGCATATGTAGCACTTAATGCATCTCCGAACAGATATTTATCCTCGTAGGAAATCCATATATAGCCATTTTCACCAGTATTTGTACCCCAACTATTTTTGCATAACCACGCTCCATCGTTTTTAGGTTGACGTCCTGGGGTAAAATTTTGTTTTGAGTAATTATCGTCCCAACCAACAACTGTTATAGCGTGACCTTCTATTTGGCTTGAACTGCTAAAAGTTTTATAAGCATATACAGCTGTTCTCTTATTGTTAAAAAATATATTATTAGAAGAAAAATTTGCACCCACTGCACCATAATTCATTATAGCTGTTTTAATTGTGTCTATATCATTAGGAAGAATTATAATCTCGGTGGCACCGTATTCTGTAGTACCAAGAGCATCAACTTCATCAAAGGTTTTTTCACTTGCATAACCAAACGGTATGTCTGAATCTAACCTTGCACCCTGCCAAGATGTAAAATATCCTAAGGCTGTTTCGGAAAAAGAACCTGAATATAAATTTCTTAGCCAACCTGTGCCGTTTTCACGAGGAGTAGCCCATATATCTAGATGTTCTTCAGATAAATCATATTCTCCAAATCCGTTTACTAAAAGTGCAGTTTCCATAACAGACATAGCTGTGAAAATCCAACAGGTGTTATGGGTTTGCTGATTTTTTACACCTGTAATATAACCTTTATCTACACTGCTATAGGATTTAGGTATGTTTTCGTTAATCTTTATAGATTGAGATGGCACTGTAGTTTTTTTAGCCAAAGAGCCAACTTTGCTTGTTGTTGCATTTGATACAACCTGTGTTTCCTTATTCTTTTTGAAGTAACTAACCTCTTCATTAGCATTTACAACAGCTGTTGATGACGCTGTAAGTGCAACAATAATACCAATACTTATTACTTTTTTCAAAATACCCATTATATACTCCTCCTAGTAAAAGTTTTTCCATATAATTGTAACAAATAATTAATAGAATGTAAATCAACAATATACATTAACTATAAAAATTGCTATTTAATAATTGTTGATATGGTTACTCTGTAAACAGCGTTAGAAGATAATCACGGTAATAGTATTTATAAATACCAAACTTATATGGTCTAGATTTACTTTTTACTGTTACTGTGGTATAATCAACCAAAGGTGATGATATGAATAGTAGTATAAATAAGAATAGAAATAATACACTTGAAATTTTAAAATTATTTGCCTCTTATATGGTTGTTTTTATACATGTGTTATTTTACGGAAATCTTGGAAGTATTGTTGAAGCATTAGCTAGATTTGCTGTGCCTTTCTTCTTTTTAGTGTCTGGTTTTTACTCATACAAGATTACGACAAGCAAAATCAAAAAAAGGATAATACATATTATAAAACTTTATGTATTTGCACTGGTAAGTTATACACTTTTTGATGTAATATTATCAGTAATAAGTCATAATTCTGATTACATACCTATTTATTTTAGTGAATATTTTAATCTTAATAAAATAATAAATCTATTTATTTTTAATGAACCTATTTACAATGGTCATTTGTGGTATTTGTTTGCATTAATTTATGTTTACATAATTTTTTATTTTATAACGAAACACCAAATAAACGAAAAAATTCTATTTATAATAGCTGGTTCCCTTTTAGTTTTACAGCTGTTATTAGGAGAATGTCTTTCTGCTTTTGGAGTTATAATTCCTATTATGTACATACGAAATTTTGCACTGATAGGTATTCCTTTCTTTATATTTGGTTTGTTTGCAAAGAAATATCAAAACAAATTGTGTAACATTCCTAATTTTGTGCTTATAATTTCTATAGTAATAGGAAGTTTAGAATCTGTTTGGTCTAGATTTTCTATTGAAAAAAATGAATTATGTATTGGCTCCTTGTTTATTATGTTTGCGTTTGCAGTTATTTTTATTAAATATTCAAACATCAAATATCCACCAATAGTTGATGAATTAACAGGTTGCAGTACATATGTCTATATTTTTCATTCTATGGTATGTTCTATTATAGTAATAGTATATGGAAAATTAAATTTAGATTACTTCTCATCTAGTACGCTTCAAATGATACAGCCAATATTAGTGTGTATTACTTCAACAGTATTGGCATATGGTATAACCAAAATAGAGAAGTTTTTTGTAAAAAAGTTAAAGAGGTAATGTAGGTGCAATTAACCGCATTTACTTTTTCTCCCTATAATGAGGAATTATATCTCAATTATAGGGAGGATTTTTAATGACTATATATTTCCTTACATCTATTGAAAATATTGTAGGTTTAAGGTATGATAGAATTAAAAAATTATAGGATGTGATATAATGAGCAAAAATAACAAAAAATCCTCGAATACATCAATGTCTAAGATTAATAAATTTTTGCAAGATGTACCCCTTGATTACTTATTTGCCGCATTTTGTGCAGGATTTTGTTGCAGCAGCTTTGTAACACTGCTTACAACAACTGGCAAATATACTAACTTAGAATTTACAACCTCTGTAAATTTGGCTTTAGTACTTGTTACAACAGTAATTATTTCTCTTGCGTTAATTGGAACAACTTTATTAGTAAAAGACAAAAAGGTTATCCCCCTTGCGTTGCTGGGGTCTTCTGTTCTATTTGGTTGTATGCTTACTTTTAAGGGAAGTGTAACCGGCAATGAGAGTGCGGCAAACATCTATATGAATATAGGTATTGGCTTTATTTTGTTTTTAGTTATTGCTTGGATAGGTAAAGATGATAAGCTGGATTTAGATAGCGTATATTTACCTAAACAAACACCTTGGGTTATTGCTGGTATTGGATTGGTGCTGTTTACTATATTGGTTTCAGTTGCAACTATCTCAAGACATCAAGGCTATATGACACATAATTTCGACTTTGGCATTTTTGCACAGATGTTTGAAAATATGCGTACTACAGGTTTAGCTGACACTACAGTAGAGCGTAATACGCTTATGTCTCACTTTGGTGTTCACTTTAGCCCATTCTACTATTTATTACTTCCATTTTATATGATTTGCCCTTGCCCAGAAACTATACTTGTTATTCAGGCTGCTTTTGTAGCATTGGGCGTAATTCCAACTGTGCTTATTTGTAAAGAGTTAAAGCTTTCTACAAGTACAACCACTATGTGTAGTCTTATTTACTTATTATTCCCAACATTAGCAAATGGTTGTCTATATGATTTTCATGAAAATAAGTTTTTAACTGTTCTTATAATGTGGGCATTATATTTTATAATAAAAAACAAATTTGTTGGTATTATTGTTTTCTGTTTTTTAGTTTTAACAGTAAAAGAAGATGCTGCTATATATGTAATGTCAATAGCTTTGTATATTATGTTAAATCGCAAAGATTACATATTAGGTGGTTTTATATTCGTAGGTGCAGTTATATACTTTATTATAGCAACAGGCGTTGTTGCTGATTTAGGCAACGGTGTTATGACAGACCGACTAGAAAATTATATGCCTGCGGGAACATCTGGTTTTGGTGCTGTTGTAAAGACTTGTCTATCTAATTTTGGATATTTTATTTCACAAATTTTCACTGCTGATAAAATTATGTTTATGTTCTGGATGTTTATTCCTGTTGCATTTACACCATTTATGAGTAAAGAAAAATCATTAATAGTTTTGCTTATTCCTATGTTAGTTATTGACTTAATGTCAAACTGGCAGTATCAATATGATGTAAAGTTCCAATACACCTATGGTGTGGCTGCTTTACTGGTATTTATGGCTATTATAGTTATTTCTCAGGTAGATAAAAATACAAGAAATAAAATTGTACTCTACAGTGTATCTATGAGTTTAATTATGAGCTTCTCCCTATTTTTCCCAAGGGCATCATACTATAACTCTACAGGCAAAAGTATGTCTGAAAACGCAAAGATTTACAACCAACTAATTGCAACCATACCAACTGACGCAGAAATTACAGCTAATGGTTATTACATACCTCATATGTATAACTTTAGCAAGCTATATCAATATCCAAACTATTATGGAGAAAACATAAAAACAGAATATTTACTTGTTAATTCTTCTGACGTTGCTCAAAATACAGATAATTTGGCAACCTTTATAGGCAATGACTACAAGCTAATATCACAAGCAGGAAATATGGTACTGTATCAGCTTGTATCTGCTCAATAAAAATGTAAAACAAAATTAACAATGTGTTTATTGATAGTAACTGGATAAAGATATATACTTAAATTGGAATTTTAATTTAAGTATGCCTGTTGTAAAGGCTAGGTTATGTATAACCTAATCTGTACAATATTTAATATCGCTTACTTAGATTCCCCACTAGATTTTATCTGGTGGGGAAATAAAATTATTATAATAAACTTTACTTAAAATCTTGGAGGTTAATGATTTATGTTAAAAATCTTGGATTTAACAAAAATATACGGTGATAAGGTTGCTGTTGACCATTTATCGTTAGAAATTAAAGCTGGTGAAATTTATGGCTTTATTGGTCACAATGGTGCCGGCAAAACAACAACTATTAAATCTTGTTGTGGTATTCAAACCTTTGACTATGGCGAAATTTATATTGATGGAATTTCAATTAAAGAAAAACCTATTGAGTGCAAAAAGAATATTGCATATTTACCAGATAATCCTGATATGTATGACTTTTTATCTGGTATTAAATACTTAAACTTTATTGGTGATATGTATAAAATGAGCAAGGAAGAAAGAGAAAGTCAGATAAAGTATTTTGGAGATATGCTTGAATTGACCCCAAACCTTGCACAGCCTATAAACAGCTATTCACACGGTATGAAGCAAAAGCTGGCTATAATATCTGCCTTTATGCACAAGCCAAAGCTATTACTAATGGACGAACCATTTGTAGGACTAGACCCTAAAGCATCTCACCTATTAAAACAAGAAATGAGAAAAATGTGTAATGAAGGTAGTGCTATATTTTTCTCAACTCACGTACTAGAGGTTGCTGAAAAGCTGTGCGACAAAATTGCAATTATTAATAATGGTAAGCTGGTAGTTAGTGGAGAAACAAAAGCAGTACTGGGAGATGCTTCTTTGGAAGATGTATTCCTTGGATTGGAGGATAACAATGGCTAACACAGTTTTACAGTTAACAAAGATACGTTTACTGGAAATGTTCAATTCGTTGGTTGCAAAAATGAATAAAAAGAAAAATGTTCCAGATCAACCTGTTGTAGCTAGTAAAATAGTTATGATAGTATTGGCGGTAATTTTTATATTATTGATGTTGTTTTCTTTTTTCTCTGTTTTTGCCTCTTTTGCTCTTATAACACAAGAATTTAATTGTAATGAATTGTTTTTTGTTATTGTTGGTCTTGCATCACTTTGCTTCTCTATTATGGGTAGTGTACTTGCTTCTCAGTCTTATTTATTTGAAGCAAAGGACAATGAATTACTTTTAAGTATGCCAATACCACCAATGGCAATATTGATAAGCCGAGTAACATCGCTGTACATACTTAATTTTATTTACAGTTTAATAATTACATTGCCTGCAACTTTAGCATATGGCTTAATTATCGGATATTCTGTTACAGGCTTTATTTTTAATTTAATAAGTATAATTATTATACCTATGTTTACAACAGCCCTATGCTGTATATTAGGTTGGTTATTATGGGTTATCACAACAAAGCTACCTTTTAAGAATTTAATAACTGTACTTCTTAGCATTGGTATGATGGCAGTTATAATGTTTGTAACTTCATTTGCAGAACCAATAATGAAGTCTGTTATAGACAATTTTGACCAATGTATGCAATGGGTTAGAACTTATCTTGCACCTCTTTATTGGTACAGTATGGCTGTTAACAACAATGATATACTCTCTTTAATATTACTTACTACCTTGTGTATCGCTTCTATCATAGTAGTCTTTCTAGTTATTTCTAAATTTTACACAAAAATTATTTCAACAAAAACAACTACTAAAAGAAAAAAATATGTTGCAAAACCTATGGAGCAAAGCTCTGTACTAGTTGCACTGGCTAAAAAAGAACTTTCTACAATTTTGTGCAAACCAATGTATTTTATTAATTGTGGAATGGGTACAATTTTGGGTATAATATTTGGAATAGCGTTACTATTCAATGGTAATGAATTTTCCACAGCAATTTCACAAGAACCATTTTTAGCTAGAATTACTGGCTTTGGATTAGTAGTAGCTATGTCTATGTTGTGTGTTCTAAATGAGACTTCAGCACCAAGCATATCTTTAGAATCAAAAACACTTTGGATATTAAAAACTATTCCTGTTGATTATATGGATATTTTTATGGCTAAGGCTTTAATGTCACCTGTAATATCCTTACCGGCTATAATTTTCTTTGCAATATCCAGTGCTATTGTATTTCCTGTTACTGTAGTAGATATTATCTTTATGATGGTATTACCTATTATGTGTGCAATGCTGTCTGGCTTTCTAGGAGTTTTTATAAATCTGAAATTCCCACGTTTTGACTATACATCAGAAATTGCTGTAGTTAAGCAAAGTTTAAGCGTTTTTCTTACTATGATAATATCACTGTTTGTAGCATTTATACCTTTTGTAATAGCATTTTTTATAGCTTTATTCTCAAAAGGTGCTAATATATTACTACCTTATGCAGTTTGTACCATATATTTTGCAGTTGTTCTGGTTGGTTTATATATACTTTTGAGAACAAACGGAAAAAAGACTTTTACTCAGCTTTAATTAGTTGACAAAACAACCCACAGATGTAATTTACCTTTTTAGGGTAAATTGTTACTTCTGTGGGTTGTTTTTTAATTTTTATAATTGTACTATAAAGGTTGGAAAATCGCAAAAAGTGTTCATAACTTGAATCTGTTATGAACACTCAATTTGGTGCGGATAACAGGACTTGAACCTGCATGAAATTGCTTTCATATGGACCTGATGATTACACCACTTTGATGTAAATATTATAATAAGCTATTGTATCTACTTACTTTTTCATACAATTATTTAGTTTGTGTATTGCCACCTGGTTTATTGATATTCAGAAACGCAGTATTTTTTGTTATTTCATACTTCTTAACAATTATGCATTATTGAAATGCATCTTGAAAATATAGTGTGTGATGCCACGAGCACAAAAGAATAACCAGCATTTCCAAGGGGCTTTCAGTTCCTCGATATTACTGCATTTTCGACACTTTGAGTTTTTGCGAAAATGGCATACCTACAATCACATAAGAATAACTTGGCACTAATTTACACATGTTTTTACAAAATTTACGATAGAGTAAGCTGTTTACGAAGAAAAGAATACACCCCCGATACTGCTAAATCCCTATTTGGGACAAGCAATATCAGGTGATATTTTTGAAGCTTATAGCATTTAACTTTGCCCTTTTTCTATTTCAACATCTAATTCGCTATTAAATTTTAGGAAGGTGTTATTCTTAATGCTCTCGAAGAAAGCATCATAGTTTTTAGGAGTGAGCATAGTAAATTTATATTTTTCTTCATTAAGATGTTGATTAATTAATTTGACATGTTCAATTCCGGCTATATGCTTGCCTACATTTTCGGGATGTGGGGATGTGATTTCCTCATCGCCTTTAATTTCTACAATAATTACATTATCATCAATTTTGATAAAGAAATCAGGATTAAATTTCTCATACCTTATAGCTTCACCATGTCGAGGATTTTTCTTCCACGAAAAATCTATAGAATAAAATCCTTTTGAAGTAGACTTTATCCATGAAGTTATAATGTCTGAATTATTAATCAGTGCATTTATAAATTTCTTTTCAGGATCATGATTTGAAAAGCAAAATGATGTTACCGTTTTAAAAGTATTTTTATTCACTACTTTTTTCTGTCTGTAACCATTGCTTGTGTCTGCTATTTCATTGAAAAACTCAATTTCTTCATCTGACAAATTGGATTTTGTATCATCCGTCCAAAATAAAGTGTTGATATTTTTCAATAAACTCGCACTTGTGGACTCGCATCCCATATTTTTTGTTGATACCTCGAAAAAATTATCTGGTTTTGTGCTGTATGTAACATAAGTCGAACCCTGCCGCCAAGCGGTTGACATAGATGCTATAAACTTATTAGCAAGCGAATCTGTGATAACTGTATTACCACTTTCTTTTAGAGAACATTTGATAATCTCCTCTAGTTTTTTGACAGGATACTTGTCTTGATATTGTTCTGCCAACCCCAAATTATCATCATCGGGAATATCCCTAAACCTATCCCACATTTTATAGGCCATATCCTCAACACTGATTGTATTATGAGAAAGTTTGGTTTTCCATATCTTGCTTTCATTCTTTAAATTTGAAAGTTCAATTTCAACATTTTCTTCGGGCAAAGTTGTTGGCAAGGCTATATATCCTTTGTCAAACAAATTATATAAACCCAGCTTTTGTTTTGTTTGTGGTGAAGCAATAGGAACCTTTTTGTAATCACAATTTAAAATTTCAAAATGATAATTAGATCCCTGCAAAACCTTAGTAGAAATACGTCGTTCAATCTCTAAAATTTCATCTACCAATTTTTTTACAGCAAACGCCCATTTTTCATGGTTAAATACTATTACCTCTGGCTTCCCGTGTGCAAAACTCCAACCTGTGGGCACACGCAAACCTCTACCCAATACCTGTGCAATTAGTAATTTGGAATTAAACGCTCTTTCTTCATCAGGGATAATTTGGAATACTCGTTTAACATCCCAACCTTCAGTAAGCATAGAAACAGAGA
>JAXKHT010000066.1:0-18475 GCA_036549705.1 Acutalibacteraceae bacterium
ATCTACATACCCTTGAGAATGCAATGAAAAACCCTAATTTCAAGTTTGTAAAGGGTGACATTGCAGATAAGGATTTTGTATTTGATTTATTTGAAAAAGAAAAATTTGATATTGTTGTTAATTTTGCAGCTGAAAGCCATGTTGACCGTTCTATTGTTGACCCAAGCATATTCCTAAAAACAAATATTTTAGGTACACAGGTTCTTATGGACGCCAGCAGGGAATATGGTGTTAAGCGTTACCACCAAGTAAGTACTGACGAGGTTTATGGTGATTTACCTATTGATAGACCAGATTTGTTCTTTACAGAAGAAACACCTATCCATACTTCTTCACCATACAGTGCAAGTAAAGCAAGTGCAGATTTATTGGTACAGGCATATCATAGAACATATGGCTTACCTGTTACTATTTCTCGTTGCTCTAATAACTACGGACCATATCATTTCCCAGAAAAACTTATTCCATTAATGATTGCTAACTGTCTTAATGATAAGCCACTGCCTGTTTATGGTAAGGGAGAAAATGTTCGTGACTGGCTGTATGTAGAAGATCATTGTAGTGCTATAGATTTAATAATTCATAATGGAACAGTTGGAGAGGTTTACAATATTGGTGGTCACAATGAGATGGCTAATATTGATGTTGTAAAATTAGTTATACGCACACTTGGCAAAAGCGAGGATTTAATTACTTTTGTTACAGATAGAAAGGGTCACGACAGACGCTATGCCATTGACCCTACTAAAATTCATAATCAACTTGGCTGGTTGCCTGCTACAAAATTTGCAGATGGTATCCAGAAAACCATTCAATGGTATTTAGATAACAAAGAATGGTGGGAGCAAATTATTAGCGGAGATTACCAAGATTATTACGCAAAAATGTATGGCGATAAATAATAGTTTATATAATTTACGATAAAAATGGCACATTGTGCCATTTTTGTTTTAAGTGTGTCTTTATTATAAGGGAGGGATTTTTTTGGAGAGAGTAAAAAAGCTTTTTAGTAACAACCTGTTTTTAGCTTTTCTATTTTCTGTAGCAACTTTTTTTATTTCTTTTGCCTGTTTTGGTTTTAATATGTATTATTTAACCTGCGACGATTATTATATCCAACTGTTGATAAAAGAGGGCAGTAAAGATATTCTGTGGCTAAGCTATTTTTTAATTGAGTTATTGAACTTTATTCAAAAAATAATCCCACAGGTTAATGGCTTGGTGATTGTAGAATTAATTTTATCATTCTCAGGTTTTTTAGTACCGTACTATCTTATATTGAAAAAATTCTCAAAGAAAATTTCATTTGTTTTTATGGGTGCAATAGCTATTTTGTCTGCAATACCTGCATTTATATGCATTAACTGGACAATGTCAACCGCTTTAGGAGCCTTAGCTGGATTGCTGTTGGTAAAAACAGCTTTAATTGATGAAAATGTGTTATGGAAAAGAATAGCTAAGGTTTTTGTTGGTTGTTTACTGATTTTCTTGAGTTCATCATTAAGATTGGACGCCTTTAATGCTGTTATAGCTGTTGTAAGTATTTGTAGCTTTGCAGAAATGGTTGCATTTATTATGAAAGAAGTAAAAAATACAACCAACAGAAAAATTTCTAATATAACAAAAAAGGTATTAGCAAAATATTCTAAAGCAGTAATAGCTGTTGTATTAATATTTGTATCTGTTATTGGTATCAATGTAGCTTCTACAGCAATTAAAGCTACTAATCCTGATTATAATAGCTATAACAATTATAATAATCAAAGAGTTATGATAATGGATTATCATTGTGTTGCACCATATGAACAGTATGAAGATTTTTATAAAAGTATAGATGTATCAGAAAATGACCTAAATGTATTTCGCTCTTGGTCAGCAGACCCTAAAATTATGAGTGCAGATAAACTTGAAGCCATTGCAGAATTTGCATCTGAGAAAAACTATGGGGTATACAACTTCTTTGATTTTTATTCCCAAATTTTCTTATCTAAAATTAATCAACTATTTCCTGCTAGTCCTATATTACTTTTAGCTATAGCAGGAATAGTAATGCTGGTAATATGCTATTTGATATATGGAATTAGAAATAAAATCAAATTTGCGTTTCCTATAGGGTTAATTTTAATGTGGCTATTGTTCTTTAGCACTCTGGATTTTGCGAATTTCTGGATAATAACTGTGGTTATATTTGCTTATGTTGCTGTTACCTCTTTAGTATTTAACAGATACCACTTTGTTAAAATGTCCATTTTAAGTATGGTTGTTATATTATTACTTCAGTACCTAATATTGTCTGGTAGAGCAATTTACAGAGGTACTTTCTCTGCAATTATGCCCGCAGTAATTCTAATGCTGTGTATGACAGATTTAGATGATTTAAGAGTCTCTGTGAAAAGCATTAGTAGTATATTGAAAAGAGTTTATGTAGTGGCTTCTGCCTTAATTATATTAGGTAGCTCTATATTCGCAACAACAGTTGCGTACCAAACATTATTTGATATTCAAATTGATTCCAATTACAAAATTCCAGAAGAAGATAAAATGGGTGTCTATAACTATATAAAAGAAGACCAAGACAATATGTACATTAGCTCTATTGGTGTAGCAAAGTATATTGATTACGGTTTATTCTCACCGTTAAAGGCTCCTAGTAGATTTGATAATTTTTATGTTTATGGTTGTTGGATGATAGAATCATCAAATTACTATGAAGAAATGAAAAAACTTAATACAGATAACATTTATAAAGAAATGATAGATAATGACTCTATGTTTTATGTTGCCTCTGGCAATATTGATTCTTTGGAAACATTTTTTGATGAGCATTATATGGAAGAAGGATACCAAGCTGATTTTGAAAAGGTCAAATCTTTTGGAGAAATTAGCATATACAAAATAGTTTCATCATCTGTATAAAATTTTTGCCCCAAAAAGTTAGTTTTACTCTAACCTTTTGGGGCAAGTTTATTTATTTTATTTTAATCACCCTAAAAATCAAATAGCATATGATATAACAGGTTAGACTGTAGTATTGCAGTGGGTTTTGTACAATCTTATTAACTACTGAATGTTATCCAATGGTTAAATTATGTTTATTATAAACATAGGGAGTGGATTTATGGTTAAAAAAGTAATCGCCTTGGCAGGTAATCCAAATGTGGGTAAAAGTACCTTGTTTAATGCTCTTACAGGTATGAAACAGCATACAGGTAATTGGGCAGGAAAAACGGTTACTAATGCTTTTGGGGAGTATATACATAATAATGTTCAATATGTCATAGCAGATTTGCCTGGTACATATTCATTATTGGTTAGCTCTAAGGAAGAATCACAAGCCAGAGAATTTCTACTAAGTGGTGAAATAGATGCAATTATTGTAGTTGTTGACGGAACTTGTTTAGAAAGAAATCTTAACCTTGTTTTACAAATTTCAGAAATAACAGAAAATATTATCGTCTGTGTAAATTTGCTTGATGAAGCTGAAAAAAAGGGGATAAGTATTGACCTTGATGAGCTTTCTTTACATTTAGGTATGCCTGTTGTAGGTATATGTGCAAGAAAAAATCAGGGATTAAATAATCTAAAAAATATTGTAGAAGAGGTTGTAAATCATAAAAGAAAATATTATCCAATAAAACCTATTTATAATGAAGATATTGAAAATAAAATTAAAATATTATCCAGTAGCATAATTACAGAAGAATCTGATAGAGTAAAAAGATATATCTCCATAAGATTACTGGAAAATGATGAATATGTTTTTTCACTACCAATAGTTAAAGAAAATATAGGAGATATATCAGTTGCTATGGCAGAGATAAGCGTAGCAGAAAAATCTTCTACTGAAAACAGAGATGTAATAGTTGCTAAGCTAATCGAAAAATGCGAATATATATATAATAAAACAGTTTCAATAAAAAATAACTACGCTAACACATTAGATAGAAAAATAGACCGAATATTAACTTCAAAATTAACAGGAATTCCAGTTATGATACTAATGATGATTATAATATTTTGGTTAACTATAGTTGGTGCTAATTATCCAAGTCAATGGATTAGCAACGGATTTGACTATTTAGGTAAGGAGCTTATAAAACTGTTAGAATATTTTCAAACACCAAATATTATAGTAAGTATGCTTATGGACGGAATATACACAACTGTAACTTGGGTTGTGGCTGTAATGCTACCGCCAATGGCAATATTTTTTCCGCTGTTTACTTTACTTGAAGATTTAGGTTACCTGCCTAGAATAGCCTTTAATATGGACGGAATATTCCAAAAAGCTGGTTGTCATGGTAAGCAGTCGTTAAGTATGTGTATGGGTTTTGGCTGTAACGCCTGCGGTGTTACAGGATGTAGGATAATAGACTCACCAAGAGAAAGATTGCTTGCTATTATTACAAATTCTTTTGTCCCTTGTAATGGTCGTTTTCCTGCTATGATTGCCATTATTAGTGCTTTTTTGGTTGGTACTGCTGTCACTCCCACTAATTCTTTGTGTACAACGTTAATATTAATGTGCGTAATTCTCCTTGGAATTTTTGCTACATTTGTTGTGTCAAAAGTACTTTCTGTTACATTGTTAAGTGGCAAAGATTCATCATTTACTTTGGAGCTACCTCCTTACCGTAATCCACAGGTGGGAAAAATAATAGTTAGAAGTATTTTCGACAGAACATTGTTCGTATTAGGTAGAGCAGTAATTGTTGCTATGCCAGCAGGATTAATAATATGGCTGTTGGCTAACATTTATATTAATGATATTCCTATTGTCACATATATAACAAACTTTTTAGACCCTTTTGCTCAATGCTTCGGGCTTGACGGCGTGATTCTTTGTGCCTTTATCCTTGGTTTTCCCGCAAATGAAATTGTTATCCCAATTATGATAATGCTCTACAGTAAAACAGGAATTTTAACTGATATGTCAAGTCTAACCCAGTTATATTCACTATTTACAGCCAATGGTTGGACTGTTACTACAGCTATTTGCGTGCTTATATTTTACCTTATGCACTTTCCTTGCTCCACAACCTGCATTTCAATTTATAAAGAAACCAAAAGTATAAAATGGACTTTGGCATCTGTTGCCATACCTTTATTATGTGGTTTGCTATTATGTTTAACAGTTAATGGTTTTTCTTATTTTTTTAACTAAATATAAAAATTATGATATGATAATCCCTACAAAAAATGGCAAAACTCTTTACATTTATCCTTGAATAAATTATAATATTAATTATTGACTATTTAAGGATGGGTTTATTTTATGGTACAATTTGAAGAATTAAGGCTAGAGCTTGAAAGAACTAAGCCTGAAATAGATGATTTAGCAGATGCCCTTGGCTTGAAAGCTATGGAGTCTGAAATTCAACAGCTTGAAAACAGAGCAACAGAACCTGGCTTTTGGGACGATATGGAAAAATCCCAAGTTATTTTACAGCGTACAAGTGCATTAAAAGGTAAGGTAGAGGGCTACAATAATTTGGTATCTAAATATGAAGATACAATGGCTTTAATAGAACTTGCAAATGAGGACGAAGACCTTTCTCTACTGGAAGAGGCTGAAAACGAAGTAAACGCATTAAAAGAAGATTTGGAAAAACAACGTTTACAGACACTATTAACAGGAGAATATGACGGTAAAAACGCTATTCTTACATTCCACGCTGGTTCAGGTGGTACAGAAGCTCAGGATTGGTGCGAGATGCTTTATCGTATGTATAATCGGTGGGCTGAAAAAGTTGGCTTTAAGGTTAAAACCTTGGACTATCTTGACGGTGACGAAGCTGGATTAAAAAGTGCTGTTATATTAGTAGAAGGTCTTAATGCATATGGCTATCTAAAAAGCGAAGCAGGTGTTCATAGACTTGTAAGAGTATCTCCTTTTGATTCATCTGGTAGAAGACATACATCATTTGCTTCTCTTGAGGTAATGCCAGAAATTGATGACAACATTAAAGTTGACATTAACCCAGAAGATATTAAAATGGATGTTTATCGTGCAAGTGGTGCAGGTGGTCAGAAGGTAAATAAAACCTCATCAGCTGTTCGTCTTACTCATATTCCAACAGGTATAGTTGTTGCTTGTCAGGTAGAGCGTAGCCAGCATCAAAACCGTGAGGTTGCTATGAAAATGCTTATGTCTAAGCTAATGGAAATAAAAGAGCGTGAGCATTTAGATAAAATTGAAGACATCAAGGGTGTTCAAAAAGAGATTACATGGGGTTCTCAAATTCGTTCTTATGTATTTATGCCATACACTCTTGTTAAAGACCATAGAACCAGTTTTGAAACAGGTAACATAAGTGCTGTAATGGACGGTGAAATTGACGGATTTATAAATGCTTATCTAAAGGCATTAAGTCAAAATACACTTGAAAATAGTAGCAGTGATATTTAATGTTTAACTTTTTTAATTGAAAAACATTAAGTTAATAACAAAATTGAAGTTATTTTAATAAATTAATAAATATTTTTAATAATTTACGGTTTGAACAACTAAATGATTAATTTTTAGTATTAGTAGATGAAAAGGGAATTCGGTTAGATTCCGAAACAACCGCCATTACTGTATGTGATAATAGGAAAACATATTACCATTGGGCTTTCTGCCTGAGAAGGATGTTTTTTGTAGCTTTATTTAATTTTAAGCTAAATTCATAAGTCAGGATACCTGCCGTAGTTTTTTAGGTTTAACACAGACTTTGGTGAGAAGAGTGCAACCGATTTGTCAGCAACATAATTTGCTCGTTGGTTTACAGCTTCTTGCTAATATTACTAGAGTTATATTTGTTGTTTTTACTTAAACGTTATTGATAAATCTGTTGTACTCTTCTGAAAATGTATTCGGAAGAGTATTTTTTTAATAATGAAAGGATTTTTGAAATGTTAAGAAAAGGCGTAGTAAAATTTTTTGGAGTAATATTACTTGTAGTTTGTATAATTGCTGTTTTAATTTGCACTATAGATTTTGACAGAACAGGTGATGTTAATAACAATAGTAATCAAGAAATTAAAAATACAATAGGTACTGTTACCCTTACAATTCGTTGTGATACAGTTGTGGGTAAGACCGATTCAGAGGATATTCCAGATAACGGTATTATTCTTGATACTACTGAATTTGACATAGAAGAAAATGAAACAGTTTACGATATTCTTATGGAAGCATCGAAAGAATACAATATTCATATCGAAAATGAGAGTACCTCTTTTATTACAGGAATAAACAATTTGAATGGAATGGATTTTGGGGATTTATCAGGCTGGTTGTATTATGTAAATGATGAAAGTGCTACTGTAGGCTGTGACCAATACGTATTATCTGACGGTGACTCAATCGAATGGTTGTATTCTTGCGAGATGGGAAAAGATATAGAACAGTAAGTGTAATTTTGTTTTATTTAACTTTTAATTAACTACCTAATAATAAAGTAGTAATCATTTACTATTACTAGAAATAATATTCATAATTTATGTGGACTTCCTTGTGAGGTCCATATTTTTTTAATAATGGACTTGCAAATTAAGACATTAAATTACATAAAATTCTATAAACTTATAAAGAATAGGGGAGAGTCTTATGCTGTTTCAGTTTATTAATAGTATGTATTTAATGTTTATACTTCACCTTACCCCAGGCAATGCATATCCAAAGCCTTTATCACCTCAAGAGGAAAAAAAGTATTTACAGCGTGTAGCACAAGGGGATATAGAAGCCAGAAATATTTTAGTAGAACATAATCTACGTTTAGTAGCCCATATTGTAAAAAAATATTATACAGGTTCAAACGATTATGATGATTTAATTTCTGTTGGTATAGTTGGGTTAATCAAGGCAATAAATACCTTTGACCTTAACAAGGCACAGCGTTTAAGCTCTTATGCTTCCACTTGTGTTCAAAACGAAATACTTATGATGTTCCGTAATGCTAAACGAACACAGCAAGAAATATCCCTTAATGAGGCTGTAGATACAGACAAAGACGGTAATAATTTGGTGCTAATGGATGTTATAGCAGTAAGTGATGATATTGTTGATAAGTTAGATGTAAAGTTTAACAGCCAAAAATTAGGTAAATACATAGATGAGGTATTAGACAGTAGGGAAAAAACAGTTATAGCATTGCGATATGGTTTGGGTGGTAATGAAGAAAAAACTCAAAGAGAAATATCAAAAATGCTCAATATATCCCGTTCATATGTATCTAGAATAGAAACCAAAGCATTGAAAAAATTACGCAATCGCTTTGATAAAGGTTAAAGTTATATAAGAAAAGTTGTGCAAGGCTAAAAGTAACACTTGCACAACTTTTTATATGGGTTAAAATATTTATTCTATGTTAAATAAAACAAATTAATGGCAACCGTGGCAGTCGTCACCACAGCTATGACCCTCACCGTGGTGATGTCCACAGGTAGCTGTCATATCATAAATTAATGTACCATCTAACAGCTTTTCAACAGCTGAATCTGCCATACCAGTAACACCTGCATAAATTTCTATAGCATATTTATTAAGCATATTTTTAGCACCTGCACCAATACCGCCACATATAACGGCATTCACCATATTGCTTCTTAAAAATTCTGATAAAGCAGAATGTCCACCCATATCAGATGTTACAACCTTTGCTTCTACAACCTTAAAATCCGCAACAGTGTAAATTTTAAATACTGTAGATTTACCAAAATGCTGATTAATCATTCCGTTATTATAAGGTACTGCAATTTTCATAAATAAAATCCCCTTAACTAAATATAGTATACCCAAAAAGGTTTATACAAAAGAAATAAACGAATTGGGCAAACCCTAAATTGAGTTTGCCCAAAACTAAAAATCAGTTACTTAATTTATATAATAATTCAAATTATTTTGAAGCCTTCTCTTTTAGAGCAGCCTGTGCAGCAGCTAGTCTAGCTATTGGAACTCTAAATGGAGAACAAGAAACATAGTTTAGACCAACGTTATGGCAGAACTCAACTGATGATGGGTCGCCACCATGCTCACCACAGATACCTAGCTTGATGTCAGGTTTTGTCTGCTTACCTAGCTCTACAGCCATCTTAACCAACTTGCCAACGCCTGTCTGGTCTAGCTTAGCAAATGGATCTGACTCGTAAATCTTTGTGTCATAGTAAGAATCTAGGAACTTACCAGCATCATCACGGCTGAAGCCGAATGTCATCTGTGTTAGGTCGTTTGTACCAAAGCTGAAGAACTCAGCCTCTTTAGCAATCTCGTCAGCTGTTAGAGCAGCTCTTGGGATTTCAATCATTGTACCAACCTTGTACTCTAGCTCTACGCCAGCGTCAGCAATAATCTTATCAGCTGTAGATGTAACTACATCCTTAACATACTTAAGCTCCTTAACCTCACCAACAAGTGGAATCATAATCTCAGGAACAATGTTGTACTCAGGATTTTCTTTGTTAACAGCAATAGCAGCGTTGATAACAGCTGTTGTCTGCATAGCAGCAATCTCTGGGTATGTTACAGCCAAACGGCAACCACGGTGACCCATCATTGGGTTAAACTCGTGTAGACCCTCGATAATGCTCTTTAGATGCTCAACTGTCATATTCATCTCAGCAGCAAGCTCTGCAATATCCTCTTCCTTTGTAGGAACGAACTCGTGTAGAGGTGGATCTAGGAATCTGATTGTCATAGGTCTGCCTTCAAGAACTCTGTACATCTCCTCGAAGTCACCCTGCTGTAGAGGCATAATCTTAGCAAGAGCCTTTTCTCTTTCTTCTACTGTTTCAGAAACGATCATCTCACGGATAGCCTTAATTCTGTCACCCTCGAAGAACATATGCTCTGTACGGCAAAGACCGATACCCTCTGCACCAAACTTAACAGCCTGAGCTGTATCTCTTGGGTTATCAGCGTTTGTTCTAACAACTAGTGTTCTAGCAGCGTCAGCCCAACCCATAAATCTGTCAAAGTCACCTACAATAGCAGCCTCAGCTGTAGCAATAGCTTCACCGTAGATGTCACCTGTTGAACCGTTTAGAGAGATGTAGTCGCCCTCTTTAATTGTCTTACCACCTAGAGTAAACTGCTTAGCTTCCTCGTTGATAGTAATTTCGCCACAACCAGATACACAGCAAGTACCCATACCACGAGCAACAACGGCAGCGTGAGATGTCATACCGCCACGAACTGTTAGGATACCCTCAGCAGCGTTCATGCCCTCAATATCCTCTGGTGATGTCTCTAGTCTTACAAGAACAACCTTCTCACCGTTTGTAGCCCACTCTTTAGCGTCTTCAGCTGTAAATACAACTCTACCGCAAGCAGCACCAGGAGAAGCAGCAAGACCCTTACCGATTGGTGTAGCAGCCTTTAGAGCCTTAGCGTCGAACTGTGGGTGTAGTAAAGCGTCAAGCTGCTTTGGCTCAACTCTTAGCACAGCCTCTTCCTCTGTAATCATACCTTCGTCAACAAGATCAACAGCAATCTTTAGAGCAGCAGCTGCTGTTCTCTTACCGTTTCTTGTCTGTAGCATATATAGCTTACCATTCTCAATAGTAAACTCCATATCCTGCATATCTCTGTAATGTGTTTCTAGCTTATTAGCAATTTCAACAAACTGGTTGTAAACCTCTGGCATATCAACAGCTAGCTTGTCAATTGTGCTTGGAGTTCTAACACCAGCAACAACGTCCTCACCCTGAGCGTTGATTAGGTACTCACCGAATAGAGCCTTCTCACCAGTAGCTGGGTCACGAGTAAATGCAACACCTGTACCTGAGTTCTCGTTTAGGTTACCGAATACCATTGGCTGTACGTTAACAGCAGTACCCCAAGAATATGGGATGTCGTTCATTCTTCTGTATACATTTGCACGAGGGTTGTCCCATGAACGGAATACAGCCTTTACAGCAGCCATTAACTGCTCCTTAGGATCTGTTGGGAAGTCCTCACCCTTCTGCTCCTTATAGTACTCTTTGAATAGTACAACAAGGTTCTTCATATCTTCAGCGTCTAGCTCGATGTCATCCTTAACGCCCTTTTTCTCTTTTAGCTCGTCAATGATAACCTCAAAACGCTTCTTAGAAATTTCCATAACAACGTCTGAGAACATCTGGATGAAACGACGGTAAGAGTCGTATACGAATCTCTCAAACTTTGGATCTGGGTTACCAGCGATAAGACCAGCAACAACCTCGTCATTAAGACCTAGGTTTAGAATTGTGTCCATCATACCTGGCATAGAAGCTCTAGCACCTGAACGAACTGATACTAGAAGTGGGTTCTTAGAATCACCAAACTTCTTCTCATTAATCTTTTCAACCTCTGCAAGTGCAGCATAAATCTGCTCCTCAATGTCAGCAGAAATAACTTTGCCGTCCTCGTAATAACGAGTACAAGCCTCTGTTGAAACTGTGAAGCCCTGTGGAACTGGCATACCTAGGTTTGTCATACCAGCTAGGTTAGCACCCTTACCACCAAGTAGCTCTCTCATTGTCTCATTACCCTCTGAGAAAAGGTAAACATACTTATGACTCATGGGAATAGATACCTCCTGATTAAATGTAGTTAATTGTGCTGTCATATAAATAAAACAGCACATATTTAGGGACTTTAATATCAAGTCTACTAGGTATTATAACAAATCTTTTTACAAATTTCCATACCTTTGCTATATTTTGTTGGAATAATTTTTATTTTTTTCTCTATCAAATTTCATAAACACTCTAATTAATGTTGCTTAAATTAAAAATTTACTGTTAAAAACGATAAATTTGTCGTTTTTTGTAATTTATGGGGCTAAAAGGGTTGAAAAAATAATTTTCTGTGAGATAATATAAATGTATGTTTAAAATGTAATATTAGCGTTTTGCTGGTTAAGTTTTATTTTTTTTATTAAAGCTTACTATACTATAGTTGGAGGTTTTAACCTTATGGCAAATAAATGTGCTGTTATTCTTGCTGGTGGCGAGGGTAAAAGAATGAAGTCAAACAAACCAAAAACTCTATCAGAAGTTTTGGGAAAACCAATGCTACAATGGGTTATTGACGCACTGCGTGCAAGTGGTGTAGAAAATATTTGTGTAGTAAAAGGTTTTAAAAAAGAATGTATAGATGAATACATAGCTACACTACCTTATAATGTATGTACTGTTTATCAAGCTGAAAGACTTGGCACAGGTCATGCTGTTATGATGGCTAAGGACTTTTTACAAGAGAATGATGGTGATGTTATTATTCTTAATGGTGATGCACCTTTTATGGATAGTGATACTATCAGTAAAGCATACAGCCAGCATAATGATAATAACAGCAGTGCAACTGTTATTTCTGCTAAGGTTGATAATCCATATGGCTATGGAAGAATTGTAAGAAATGATGACAATTCATTAAATGCTATTGTAGAGCAAAAGGATGCTGACCAAGCTATACAGGCTATTAATGAGGTTAACTCTGGTTGTTTCTGGTTCAATACAAAGGATTTGCTTGGTGTGTTAGATAATATTCAAGCTAATAACGCTGCAAAAGAGTATTATCTTCCAGATGCATTAAAGTTATTAATTGAAAACGGCAAGAATGTTGGTGCTTATACAGCAGAATCAAGCGACACAGTATTGGGTGCAAACGACCCTGCCCAGTTAGCTGATTTGAACGATATTGCTATGAACAAATTTGGCAAATATCCATATTAATGCTATAATATAGCAAATAAATTATATATCTAAACAATATTAGTATCATATTTACATTTTATGTAACTGATTATAGGAGGATTTTCAAATGAATTTTCACGGTAAAGACATTAAGATTTTTGCAGGCAGTTCTAACAGAACTGTTGCACAGGGCATTGCTGAAGGTCTAGGTTTGCCTTTAGGTAATTCTGAGTGTAAAACATTTAGCGACGGTGAAATTGCTGTTTCATTAAACGAGTCTGTTCGTGGTTCTGAATGTTTTATTGTACAGTCAACTTGTGCACCTGTTAATGACAGCCTTATGGAATTGTTGATTATGATTGACGCTATGAAGCGTGCTTCTGCGGCAAGAATTACAGCAGTTATGCCATACTTTGGTTACGCAAGACAAGACAGAAAAGCTAAGCCAAGAGATCCAATCTCAGCTAAATTAGTTGCTGACATTATTACAACAGCTGGTGCTGACAGAGTTCTAACAATGGATCTTCACGCTAACCAGATTCAGGGCTTCTTCAACATTCCTGTAGACCATCTTCTAGGTGCTCCTCTACTTGCAAATCATATGAAAGATATGGTTGGAAACAATCAGGACGATTATATTGTTGTTTCTCCTGACCTTGGTTCAGTTACTCGTGCAAGAAATTTTGCAAATAAAATTGGTTGTGGTCTTGCTATTGTTGATAAGAGAAGACAGAAGGCTAATGTTTCAGAGGTAATGAATATTATTGGTGATGTTAGCGATAAAAAGGTTATCCTTGTAGATGATATGATTGATACAGCAGGTACATTGTGTAACGCTGCTGCTGCTTTAATTGAAAAGGGCGGTGCAAAAAGTGTTACAGCTTGTGCTACTCACGGTGTTCTTTCTGGTCCAGCTCTTGAGAGAATCCAAAACAGTGTTATTTCAGAGGTTGTTCTTCTTGATACAATTCCTGTTGAGGGCGAAAAGCTAATTGATAAGTTTACAGTTCTTCCTGTAGCTCCTGCTTTTGCAACAGCTATTGAAAGAATTTATGAGGATAAGCCATTTAACGAATAATCCCATAAATTTAAATTAATTTTTAATCCCACCTTTTATCTAAGGTGGGATTTTTATAGTTAAATAAGGAATTTATAAGTATGAAATATAAAATAATTGCTACAGATTTAGATGGAACACTATTAAATGACAATAGGGAAATCTCCAGAGAAAACATTCTTTCTATTAATAATGCTATTAAACAGGGGATAATAGTAGTACCCTGTACAGGCAGAGCAGTTCAAGGCATTACAAAATATGAAGAACTTAAATCGTTAAAAATGCCGGCAGTGGCATATAATGGTGGTATGGTTATAAATTTAGAAAATATGGATATTATTTATCATTGCCCTTTAGAGAATTTTGATGCAAAATTTATTATTGATAAGGGTATTCAATTAGATACAAATATTTGTGTTTGGATTGATAATAAGCTGTACTGCAATAAAATTAATAAATATACATTGGACTACAGTAAAATAAGTGGTGTGCAACCAATAAAATTTAGAAGCTATAAAGATATTCAAAGCAAAGTAATTACAAAAGTGCTGTGGTATGATACAGAGGATAAAATTTCTTGTTATCTTAATGAAATGTCTAAAATAGTTTCAAAAAATGTTAGTTGCTGTACTTCAAAACCTTGGTTTCTTGAATTTTTTAACAGTGCAACCTCAAAGGCATTAGCACTAGAAAAAGTAGCGGAAATATATAATGTAAGTAATAACGAAATTATAGCTATTGGCGATGAACTAAACGATATAAGTATGATTGAATATGCAGGTTTGGGCATTGCTATGAATAATGCCAGAAGTGAGTTAAAACTAATTGCTGATTATGTAACAGAAAATGACAATAATCACAATGGTTTTTCACAGGTTATCAATAAATTTATTTTGGCATAATAAGTATTGTTATTATAATTAATTTTATTTTTCTGCGTTACTTTGCAAAAATTGAAATGATAAATTGACATTAATTCTTAATAGTGGTATATTATAAAGTAATAATTATATGCTGTCTGCATAAAAATTTATATTGCAATGTTGCTTTTAAGCAAAAAAATTCTGAAAATTTGTCAGAATAGGGGCAGACAGGAAAATATAATTGATTATCACATATTGTATATTTAGGAGGACATTATCGTGAAAAAGTATAAAGTAGGTATTATTGGTGCAACAGGTATGGTTGGTCAGAGATTTTCTCTTTTACTTGAAAATCACCCTTGGTTTGATGTAGTTGCACTTGCTGCAAGTAAGCGTTCAGCAGGTAAAACATATAAAGAGGCTGTTGGTGCTAAATGGGCAATGGCAGTTGATATTCCTGAGAAATACGCAGATATGATAGTTATGGATGCTGCTGATGTTGAGTCTGTAGCAAGTCTTGTTGACTTTGTATTCTGTGCTGTAGATATGAAAAAGGATGAGATTAAGGCTCTTGAAGAGGCTTATGCAAAGGCAGAATGTCCTGTTATGTCAAATAACAGTGCTAACAGACATACTCCAGATGTTCCAATGATTATTCCAGAGATTAACGCAGACCATGCTAAGATTATTCCAGCACAGAGAAAGCGTCTTGGAACAAAGAAAGGCTTTGTTGCTGTAAAGTCAAATTGCTCACTACAGAGCTATGTTCCTGCTATTCATCCACTTATGGATTTAGGTGTTAAAAAGGTTCTTGCTTGTACATATCAGGCAATTTCAGGTGCAGGTAAAACATTTGATACTTGGCCAGAGATGGTAGATAATGTTATCCCATTTATCGGCGGAGAGGAAGAAAAATCAGAGAAAGAGCCACTAAAGATTTGGGGTCACATTGAGGGCGACCAGATTGTGGATACTGCTACTCCATCTATTACATCACAGTGTATCCGTGTACCTGTAAGTGACGGACATACAGCTGCTGTTTTTGTAGAGCTTGAAAATAAAGTTTCTATGGAAGATATTATTGCTAGATGGGAAAATTATAAGGGTAGAGCACAGGAGCTAGAGCTACCAAGTGCACCAAAGCAGTTCCTACACTACTTTACAGAGCCAAGCAGACCACAGATTAACAGTGAAAGAAATCTAGAAAATGGTATGGCTGTTTCTATTGGTAGACTAAGAGAAGACACACAGTATACAATTAAGTTTGTATGTATGTCACATAATACATTAAGAGGTGCCGCAGGTGGTGCAGTTCTTATGGCTGAACTACTATGTGCAGAGGGTTACCTAGACGACTAATTCTATAACGGAGGTTATTTAGTATGAGCAAGCCTATATTTACAGGAAGCTGTGTTGCTGTTGTTACTCCTATGAATAACGATGGCTCTATTAACTATGAAGAATACGGCAAGCTAATTGATTTTCAAATAAATAACGGTACTGACGCTATTTTGGCTTGTGGTACAACAGGTGAATCTGCTGTTATGGACCACTCAGAGCATTGTCAGGTTATTAATTATACATTAGAAAGAGTTAACGGAAGAGTTCCTGTTGTTGCTGGCACAGGCAGTAACGATACTGCTTATGCTATAGAGCTTACAAAGGAAGCTAAGAAAATGGGTGCAGATGCTGTTCTATCTGTTACACCTTACTATAACAAGTCATCACAGGCTGGTTTGGTTGCACATTTTACAGCTATTGCAGATGCAGTAGATATTCCTATGATTTTATATAATGTGCCAAGCAGAACAGGTTGTACAATTCAACCAGAAACATACGCAAAGCTTTGTCAGCATCCTAACATTGTTGCTACAAAAGAAGCAGGAGATAAAATAGGTGAAGCTGCTAAAACTATGGCACTATGTGGCGATAATCTTACAGTTTATACTGGTTGCGACGATTTAACAGTTCCTATAATGTCACTAGGTGGTAAGGGTGTTATTTCTGTTTTCGCTAATGTTATGCCTAAGGAAATGCACGACATTACACAGCTTTGTCTTGAGGGTAATTTTGCAGAGGCTTCAAAAATGCACTTGCATTATTTAGAGCTTATGAATGCCCTATTCTGTGATGTTAACCCAATTCCAGTTAAAGAGGCTATGAATATTATGGGTTATAACTGTGGTATTTGCAGATTGCCTTTGGTACCACTAAGCGAAAAGTCACACAGCTATTTAAAGTCTGTAATGGATAAGTACGGTTTAGTTAAATAATTACAGAATTTAAGGGAAGTGTAAAAAATATGACAAATATAATTTTAAGTGGATGCTGTGGTAATATGGGCAGAGTTATTGCCCGTGAAATAAATAAAAGAGAAGATTGCGTAGTTGTTGCTGGTGTAGATATTGCTAGCGATAGCACATTGGGCTTTCCAATATATGACGATTTTTCTAAGATAACAGAACAAGCAGATGTTATTATAGATTTTTCTAACCCTGTTGTGCTTAATGGGTTATTAAGCTATGCAACTGCTAAAAAAATGCCAACTGTTATTTGTACAACTGGTTTTTCTCCAGAACAGGTGCAACAAATAAAAACTGCTTCACAGCAAACTGCTATTTTCTATTCTGGCAATATGTCACTTGGAATAAATCTACTTATTGAGCTTGCTAAAAAAGCAGAGCAAATTTTAGGCAGTGGCTTTGATGTTGAAATCATCGAAAAGCACCATAACCTAAAGCTAGATGCACCAAGCGGTACTGCTTTAATGATAGCAGACGGAATTTCTCAAGTAATGCCACAGGAACCACAGTATGTATATGACCGTCACTCTTATAGAAAGAAGAGAGAAAAGAACGAGATAGGTATACACGCTATTCGTGGTGGTACAATAGTTGGTGAACATCAGGTTATCTTTGCTGGACACGACGAGGTTATTACATTAACTCATCAGGCACAGTCAAAAGAGGTATTTGCAGTTGGCTCAATTAATGCCGCTGTTTATCTAAAAGGAAAAACTCCTGGAATGTACGATATGTCGGCTATGCTTCAGGATAAATAATACAAAGTTGGGAGTTGTATATTAATGAGTGCAAAGGTTACTGTTTCTAACGATATTACACTTGTTACACTTCATAATGCCCCAGCGGATATGGATTTTATTGCTACTATATTTGAAGATATTGCTACTTTAAATATTGATATAGATATGATTTCATTATCTCCTGTACAGGGCAGTACTATGACTGTTTCATTTACAATCAAAGATGACGATTTAATGTCATTACTTGGCTATACATCAAGATTAAAGGCTAAAAATATTAAGCCTATTGTAAGCAGTGGAAATTCAATCATAAGCGTTATGGATGACACTATGGAGGAAAATCCAGGTGTAGCTGCTAAAATCTTTAGAGCTATAGCAAACAACAAGGTTGATATAAGAATTGTATCAACCTCACAGGTTCAGGTTTCTGTATTAGTAACAGAGGCTGATTTTGAGCAGGCATATCAAGGATTAAGCACCTGCTTAAATTCGTAAAATAACTATGGTGGGTAGTTGTAATTAGCATATGCTGGTTACGACTGCCCTTTTGTGCAATTTGGAGAGTGGAGAATATATGGGTAATTTTAAAGAAGAAGTTAACGGTAAAGCTGAACAGCAAGATGATACTATTGAAGCTGTAGCAGAAGAAATGCCCGAAAAAATAAAAGAAGAAGAAAACGAGAAAAAAAATACAGATATAAAATCTAATGCCTCTGTTGAAAAAATAGAGGGTAAGGAAAAAATTAATGATAAGAAAAATAATAACGAAAAAGAAAAAGAGCAAGAAAAGAATAAATATAAAAAACATAAAGAACAATTTCCTTATAATAACCGAGAGCTTAGTTGGTTGGATTTCAACTTTAGAGTTTTGGA
>JAXKHT010000067.1:0-20890 GCA_036549705.1 Acutalibacteraceae bacterium
ACACTCTGTATTAACGTCCCAACCGTACATACCCTGATATTGAATATTATGAATAGTAAACATACTTTTTATATTTTGGTACCAAGGCATTTTTGAATAGAAGCAATAGTAATATGTAGGCACCAAAGCTGTCTGCCAGTCATTAGCATGTATTAAATCTGGGTGGAAATCAATATAAGGCAAAACCTCTAAAATTGCTCTTGAAAAGAATGCAAAGCGTTCTGCATCATCGTAAAATCCATACAGACCATCTCTTTTGAAATAATAATCATTATCTATAAAATAAAATGTTACACCGTCATACTGTGCAAAATATAAACCACAATACTGCTTTCTCCAAGAAACTGGTACAGTAAGACTTGTAATATAGTTCATTCCATCTTTTAAGTACTGTGGAATATCACCATATAAAGGCATAATTACCCTACAATCTACACCACTATGACGCAATATTTTAGGCAAAGAACCTGCAACATCTGCTAATCCACCAGAACCTGCATATGGGTTTGCCTCGCTGGTACAATATAGAATTTTCATCATTTATAACCTCCTTACGATTATATCAACGGCTTATCATTATAGCACCTTTTCAGTTGGAATGTAAATAGGGAAAGCGTCATAACCACACAAAGCTCTGCCATCTTTAATAACAACATCCTTATCGCAAATAACATAATTTAAATTTGCATTTTCTCCTATTTTTGTGTCTTGCATTATAATACAATTACTAACTTTTGTGCCTTTGCCTATTCGAACACCCTTTGAAATAATGCTATTTTCTACTTCACCCTCAATTATACAGCCTTGTGCAATTAGAGAATTTTTCACAGATGAGCCTAAACCGTATCTTGAAGGCATATCGTCACGCACCTTTGTGTAAATTGGGTGCTTACTGTTAAATAATTCTCGTCTGTTGGCACTATTAAGCAAATCCATATTTGCACTGAAGTATTCGTCCATTGAAGAAATCATTGAATAATAGCCGTCAAATTTATATCCGTAAAATCTATATTTTTTTACATCATTTTGGAATATGTAACGAATATAGTTAAGCTGATTTTTGCTTATGCAATCCTGCACCAATTCAAGCAACAATTTACGGTTAGTTAAAATAGCACCCAATGCAACATTACAATCTGCCTTTGCATATGGCTCTACCATAAATGACTCTATACGGTCATCTGTATTTGTAGTAAAAGATAAGGCGTTTTCTCTACCTTTACTGTTAAGGTCATTAACATATAAAATAGTAAAATCTGCTTTATTATCTATATGTTGCTGAATCATATCGCTATAATTTACATTTGCTATTAATCCACATTCAGCTAACAAAACATATTCTTCTGTAGCGTCATTTAAGAATTTTCTTATAGAATAAAGGTTCTCTACAGTAGAATCACCTGACTGCTCTCCTGTTTGAATAAAAGGTGGCAATAGGTGAACACCACCATTTTTTCTGGATAGTCCCCAGCTTTTTCCCGAACCCACATGGTCCATTAGTGAAAAGAAGTTCTTATTTACTATTATGCCTATATTTGTAATGCCACTGTTGGTCATATTAGATAAATTAAAATCAATTAATCTATACTTACCACCAAAAGGAACAGAAGCTATTGCACGGTGTGAAGTTACTGCACGAATTCTATCCTCGTACATATTTCCAAAAACAATACCCAAAACATCATTTTTAGCCATTATTCACTCACCTCCAAAACATCAGCATCAACCATTGCATTTGGTTGCACCACACAGCCCTCGCCTATGGTTATGCCGTCACCAACTACAGCAATGCCCCATTGGTTCTTATCTTTACAATCCTCTGGTCTGGCACCAATATGTGCATTCTTTTTAATTACTGCATTTTCAGAAACAATAGCATACTCTACTACTGCTCCCTCCTCTACAACTGCCCCTGGCATTAAAATAGAATCTGTAACAGTTGCACCTGTACCTACAGTTACCCCAGGGAAAAGCACAGAAAATTCTATATTTCCATCTACGTCACAACCATCTGACACTAGGGAATTTTGGATATTAGCATTCTCGCCAATATACTGTGGTGACATTGATGGGTTTCTGGAGAAGATTTTTTCTTTTTCGTCGCTAAGGTCAAGTGTTGTATTTGGGTCTAGCAAATCCATATTAGCCTCCCACAGGCTATCTATAGTACCAACATCTTTCCAATAACCAGAAAAAGGATAAGCAAACATTCTCTCTCCTGCATTAAGCATAGCAGGTAGCACGTCTTTACCAAAATCGTTACTTGAATTTGGGTTTTCTGCATCTTCTTTTAGATACTTGCTTAACTTTTCCCAATTAAATACATAAATACCCATTGAGGCATTTGTGCTTTTTGGGTTCTTAGGCTTTTCCTCAAACTCATATATAGAATTATCTGGATTTGTGTTAAGTATACCAAATCTTGAAGCCTCCTCAAGAGGTACATCAATAACAGCAATAGTGCAATCTGCCTTGTTTTTCTTATGGAATTTTATCATTTCTGAATAATCCATTTTGTATATATGGTCACCAGAAAGAACAATTACATATTCTGGATTATATCTTTCAATATAATTCATATTACGGTATATGGCATTTGCTGTACCTGAATACCAATACGCACCGTCCATTTGCTGATAAGGGCTAAGACAGGTTACTCCGTCATATGTACCGTCTAAATCCCAAGGCTGACCATTACCAACGTATTCATTAAGCAATAAAGGCTGATACTGAGTAAGCACGCCAACAACCTTTATACCTGAATTTACACAGTTTGACAAAGGAAAATCAATTATTCTGTACTTGCCACCATATGGAACAGCAGGCTTAGCTAGTTTTCGTGTTAATACACCCAATCTGCTTCCCTGTCCTCCGGCAAGTATCATCGCTACTGTCCTTTGTTTTGGATACATTACATTACTTCCTCTCTTAATATCTCATATAAACTTTAGCATAAATAATTTATTCTTCAATATTTTTTATATTATCAACAACTGGCTTATCTATTGTAGTAGCTGTAGTTAAGTCAACATCATCAGCACTATTTTCTTCTGTAGTTAAGTTAACAACAGTACTATTTTCTTCTACTGTTTTAGTTAAATCAACATCAACAGCACCACATACTGTTATATCCTTTTTAACCACTTTTGCAGTAGAAAGAGTATTATCTTTTTTAACTTCTTCTTTAGCTTCTTTTTTATCCTCTTTCTTGCTTTCCTGTTTTACAGCATTAATTTTAGCCTTATGGTTTTCTTTTTCCTCTAGCTTTGCTATCTTTTGATTTAACACTCTTAATTCTTCAACTGTTTCCTCGTCTTCTGGATTAACCTTAACAGCACCCTTAACAGTGCTTTCGCTTAGACGCTCTTTACATTTGAAATACATTACAGACATTGGTGGGATTGTTAAACGCACACACTGGTCATAACCGTGCATTGGTACATCTTCTGTAGCAATATTATCACCATTGCTAATACCTGTGCCACCAAACTCTGGCTTGTCAGTATTAAATACCTCTTGATAAACACCCTTATATGGAACGCCAATTTTATAATGCTCTCTTTTAATAGGTAAAAAGTTGCACACAGTAATTATGCTGTCACCAGATTTATCAAGACGTCTAAAAGCAAGAACACACTGGGTAAAATCGTCGTGATGTATCCAATGGAAGCCTTCCCAAGAATTTTCTATTTGGTACATTGCAGGATTTTCTAAATAAAATCTATTTAGACACTTAACAAAATTCTGCAACTGACTATTTTTAGGATAAGCCAATGCTCCCCAAGACAGCTCGCTGTCTGTGTTCCATTCTTCCATTTGTCCTATTTCTGTACCCATAAAGGTTAGCTTTTTACCTGGGTGCATCATCATATAAGCCATAAATGCTCTTACATGGTCAAATTTGCTGTTAAAGCTACCAGGCATTTTGCTGAACAATGACTTTTTACCATACACCACTACATCGTGGGCAATAGGTAGGACAAAATTTTCTGCAAATGCATAGAAAAACGAGAATGTCATATTAGCGTGGTTAAAAGGACGATAAAATGGGTCAAGGGACATATAATGCAACATATCGTTCATCCAGCCCATATTCCATTTAAAGTCAAAGCCCAAGCCACCTTCTTCAACAGGCTTTGAAACCATAGGCCACGCTGTACATTCTTCTGCAAAGGTAATAATGCTTGGGAATTTTTCGTGAATATATGTGTTCAGCTTTTGAATAAAGGCAACAGCCTCTAGATTTTCTTTACCGCCAAACTGATTTTTAGCCGACTGCTTTCCTGCCCTGTTATAATCCAAATAAAGCATAGCAGCAACATTATCTAAACGAAGTCCGTCTATATGATATTTGTCTGCCCAGAACATAGCACTTGACAATAAAAAGCTGATAACCTCATATCGTGAGTAGTCAAACACAAGGGTATCTTTTTCTTCTCTGTTAGCTTTTAATGGGTCGTGATATTCATAACAGCAGGTACCGTCAAATTTACTTAGTGAAAATTGGTCTTTTGGGAACTGTGCAACAGACCAGTCTAATATTACACCAATGCCATTTTGGTGACATTTATCTATTAGATACATAAGGCTACTTGGTTCTCCATAGCGAGAGGTTGGAGCAAAATAACCTGTTACCTGATAACCCCAAGAACCGTCAAAAGGATATTCCATAATAGGCATAAACTCAATATGAGTATACCCCATATCTTTTACATATGGTACTATTTGGTCGGCAAGTTCCTTATAGTTATAAAAATTATCGTCTAAATACTTTCGCCATGAGCCTGCATGAATTTCGTAAATATTCATAGGCATAGTCATTGGGTCACATTTTTCTCTTTGTTCTAACCACTGTTGGTCATTCCACTGGTATTTATCTATATCATAAATAATTGTAGCATTTTTAGGTCTTGTTTCAAAATGATAGCCATATGGGTCTGACTTATACAGTCTTTCAAAGTTATATGCCTCTATACAATATTTATACGCATCGAATTCTGTTATGCCATTTATGTAACATTCCCATACATCTCCGTTGCCTATACGAGACATAGGGTTTGCAGTTTCGCTCCAATTATTAAAAGTGCCTACTACCGACACAGTTAACGCATTTGGTGCCCATACTCTAAAAACATAACAATCGCCGTCATCTACTTTATGTGCACCCATATATTCATAGGCGTTGTGGCTATTACCATAGCTAAAGTTTTGTAGATGCTGCCTTTCGTTAATTATTCGACTCATCGCAAAGATCCTTTCACAATTTATTTGTAGTCGCATACCACCACTTTAATATAATACCAATGCTCTGTTAAAATTTCAATATAATTGTTAAATTTTATGATATTTATATAATACCTAACCCCAATACTTGTGTATTTATAATAAGCCAATTTACTAATTTTAATAATACAAGAATATTATAACAGTTGTTTATAAAGCTGTGGTTGACGGTCTTGCTTAACAGGAAATTGCTGTCTTAGTGTGTCTATGTCATAATCCAGCTGTGAAAAATATATTTGTTCTCCATTCAAATATTCTTCAATATCTCCATTTGGTGTTATTACACAGGAATCTCCGCTATATTCTGTTCCACCTATATTGCCCACACAATTTACTGCAATTATATAAACTTGATTTTCTATAGCCCTTGCTCTAACAAGTGTTTTCCAATGCTCACTGCGTCTAGCAGGCCAGTTTGCAGGTATTACTATTGCCTTTACAGCTTTGTCCTTGCTTATCCCCTGAAAAAGCTCTGGAAACCTTGTGTCGTAGCAAATAGCTGTAGAAAAACCAAAGTCATTTATACTATATTTTGTTAACTGACTTCCTTTTTTAAAATATTTATCCTCTCCACTATATGAAAAAGGATGTATTTTTTCGTATGTACTTAACAGCTCACCGTTTTTATCTATAACTGAATAACAATTTGCAGACTTTTCCCCACAATTTCTTACCCAGCCAAAGCCTACTGCAATATTATGCTTTTTACATAACTGCTTCATTTTATCTACGGTATAGTTGTTATCTTCGGCGGTTTTTTTAGTATTCATAGAAAAACCCGTAAAGCTCATTTCTGGCATAAACAAAACATCTGCATTATTATTAACTGCTGTTATCATTGCTTGTTCTGCTTTGGCAAGGTTTTGTTCTTTGTCCTCCCATACAATATTCATCTGATATATTCCAATCTTCATTTATTTATATCCTCCGTTTTTAATAAAATTGTTATAACATAAATATAACCCCTACATCGTCAAAAATAATAATGCTCGGGTACACAATTAAGTATACCCAAGCTATAATATCAATTCAACTGTAAATTAATTGTCATTATTTGTCGTCGCTTTTATTTTCAGCAATTATTTTTCCAGCAATATTCTCAGGTACAGGTTCATATCTTGCAAAAGCTGTTGTATAGCTACCTCTGCCCTGTGTTACCTGACGAAGATAAACTGAAAAATCGCTTATTTCTGCAACAGGAGCCTCAGCCTCTACTATTTGCATACCACTTTCATCAGCAGGGTTCATTCCCATTACTCTACCTCTGCGTTTGTTAATCTCACCCATAATATCGCCCATATTTGCATCTGGCACTTTTACAGAGATTGTATTTACAGGTTCTAACAAAACAGGAGAAGCCTGTGGAATACCTGTTTTATATGCAACTGACGCTGCCATTTTAAATGACATTTCTGATGAGTCAACAGGGTGGTAAGAACCGTCATACAAGGTTGCCTTTAAGCCAACCATAGGATAACCAGCCAAAACGCCCTTTTTAATGCTGTCACGCAAGCCTTTTTCTACTGCTGGGAAAAATCCCTTAGGAACAGCTCCGCCTACAACTCTTTCTGCAAATTCCAAGCCATTGTTGTCTGCTGATTCAAACTCTATCCATACATCACCAAACTGACCATGACCACCAGACTGCTTTTTATGTCTGCCCTGTACCTTTACAGATTTGCGGATAGTTTCACGGTAAGCCACCTTTGGTGCTTCCAAATTAACTTCTACATTAAATTTATTCTTTAGCTTAGAAATAACAACATCTAAATGCTGTTCACCCAAGCCGGAAAGTACCATTTCTTTTGTTTCTTTATTTGTTTTGAATACTATTGATGGATCCTCTTCTGCAATTTTACTTAAAGCCTGTGCAACCTTATCCTCCTCGCCCTTAGCCTTTGGAGTAACAGCCATAGTATAATTTGCAACAGGATAATCAATACCCTCAATTACAACCTTTCTAGTTGGAGCACATAATGTATCACCTGTAGCAGTTCCTGAAAGTTTTGCAACTGCACCAATGTCACCTGCACCTATGTAAGGAACATCTTCCTGCTTTTTACCCTTTGGAATAAGAACTTTTGTAATTCTTTCGTTCTCTCCTGTTCTCATATTTATTAGTGGTGTATCAGCAGAAACCTTACCAGACATAACCTTAAAATATGACAGCTTACCAACAAATGGGTCTGCAACAGTTTTGAATACCAAAGCAGCTGTAGCAGCATTTTCGTTTGCAGATAGCTCTACAGGCTCACCGTCAACATCTACAGCCAACTCTACTTTCTCGTCAGCAGATGGTACAAGCCAAGTTATACCATTTAACAAATGCTCTATACCAAATGTATTTTGGGCATCACCACAGAAAACAGGAGTTATTGCACCCTCTTTTACACCTCTGCTTACGCCTACAATTACTTCCTCTGGTGTAAATTCCTCGCCACTAAAGTACTTTTCAAACATTTCCTCATCAGTTTCAGCTACAGCCTCATAAATAGCTGTACGCAAGCCCTCTAGTCTGTCGCCCATATCTGGCATAGCTGTTTGAGTAATTTTACCGTTTTCATATCTATATGCCTTATATTCCAAAATATTAACATAGCAATTTGCCTGACCATTTTCAATAAATGGTACAACAACAGGACAAACAGATGGACCATAATTAGCCTTTAGAGTTTCAAAAACACGGTAGAATCTTGCACTTTCGTCACACAAGCCGTTTACAAAGAACACCTTAGACATACCTGCTTTTTCTGCCATTTTAACAGCCTTATCTGTACCTACATTTACACCATCTTTACCGGAAACGATAATTAAAGCGGTGTCGGCAGCACGCATACCTTCGCAAACTCCACCCTCAAAATCAAAAAGACCTGGGGTGTCTATAAGATTTATCTTGTAGCCCTTCCATTCAATAGGTGCAACAGCTGACGCAACAGAAACCTTTCTTTTAATTTCTTCAGGGTCAAAGTCAAATACAGTGTTACCTTCACCAACCTTGCCCAATCGTTCACTGGCACCAGCAAGATAAACCAAAGCCTCTGCAACAGAGGTTTTACCACAACCACCATGGCCTGCTAATACAATATTTTTAATTTTTTTAGCTTCATACTGTTTCATTTCAAATATGCTCTCCTTAACTTTTATTTTTATTTATAATCTAGCATTATGTGCAAATAAAATAAATTATGTTAAAAATATTATATCTTATATATACAAATTGTGCAATGATTTTTTGCGTTAAAACGCTAATTTCACCTATTTTTAACAATTACGAGTATTATTTTTGTTGAAATTGCACTACGTTTACATAAAATAACACCGTACAATACCAGTAAAAGGCTTTGTACGGTGTTTATAAATTGCATTAACTTATTCAAATTCAATAAATTCTTCGTATGACTTTATTTCAACTTCTTTTCCAACACAAATTACAAATTTTGTTGCCCAATCCTTTAGCCATTCGTAGAAGTCCATAGAATCCTCAAATTCTTCATTTTTCTTGCTTAAAAATTGGTATACTGCATCATCATCAGCAAATCTCATAGGAATACCTTCATCAACAAGGCTTTTACCTAGCATATCATCAAATGTTAAAGTTAAACCTAATTCATTGTTGTAGAACTCTATAATCTTTGTTATAGAGCTTACACTTGGCTCGGTTTTACCTAACTCGTAATAAGTGTATGTAGAACGCTCGATAGTTAATTGGTCTGAAATACGGTTTTGTGCCAACTTATGTACAGTTCTTAGATGTCTAAGATTTTTAGCTACATAAAGATTTTTGCAACGAATAAATTGTTTTCTCACAGTTTTCATTCTCCTTTTGTTGTAAATAGTCAATTTAGTTGTGTTGTGACGTTATTTCTCTGCTATTGTAATATATATATACAATTAAGTCAATTATTTTTTATATATTTAGAAATAAATTGTAGACTTTAACAGAAAAACCTCTGAAAACTTGTGAAAAAGTGATACACAAAATCAGTAAAAATGTGTAAAAATAGGAAAAATCAACAACAAATACATAATTTATTTTCTTGCTTCAAAGATTGTTCCAGGATTATGACCATCAATTAGCTGATATAAAACATCTGGGTTACTACCATTTAATATGCAACATTCTACACCACTGTCTGTAGCAATTTGTGCAGCAGCAATTTTAGAAGACATTCCACCTGTGCCACGATTAGAGCCTGTGCCACCTGCCATCTTCTTAATCTCATCTGTAATTTCTGGTACACGCTTTAGCAATTTTGCATAAGGGTCTTCTCTTGGATTTGTTTCAAATAATCCGTCAATATCTGTCATAATAACCAGCATATCTGCATTAACAAGCTTTGCAACCAAGGCAGAAAGCATATCATTATCACCAAAATTAGCACCCTCTATTTCAGCAGTAGATACAGTGTCATTTTCGTTTACAACAGGAATAATTCCCATATCTATCAAAGTTTCAAAGGTATTAAGTGCATTTGTACGCAACACAGGGTCATCTATAACGCTTCTTGTAAGTAAAACCTGTGACACAATATTGTTATATTCACTAAATATTTTGTCGTACATAAACATAAGCTCACACTGACCAATAGACGCAAGTGCCTGTCTTTTTGGAGTTGATGTTGGGCGTTCTTTTAATCCTAATTTTCCTATACCAACACCAACAGCACCAGAGCTTACAAGAACAATTTCTCTTCCGGAATTTTGCAAATCACTTAGCACCTTACAAAGCTGTTGCAATCTGCGTAAATTCAGCTTACCATTTTCATATGTTAAGGTAGAGGTTCCCACCTTAACCACTATTCTTTTCTGTTTCATTTTATCTCCTTATATATAATGTATTTCCTTATACATTTATACTTATAATTTTATATAGTTAAATAACAGCAACATATATAACATAGCTATATTTATTCATAGTAGTAGCTATCGTCCAATGTATCTGAATAGCCTGTATATGTTGCTGGTTCTGTTGGTGGGTCTGTTTCTATTTCTTCATTATTTGCCACTACAGAGTCTTCACCAAAGACAAATTTCGCAAGTTTTGTACGCAAGCCCTGCATATCTGTAATTTCAAGAACAGACTGGTATTCATACCAACCATATCTGTAACAATCGCTTGTAGGTAGACTAAATTCCCCAACATCATAGGACAAATATGTTAAAGCGTTTGCAACCAAGGTGGTTATTTCGTCCTTTTTCAAGTTTGTTGTAATCATAGGGCCAATTTCGTTAACAATTTTTATTATGTCTGTTAGACTTGCTTTTTTCATTTCTCCCATTAAAGTACGCATTAGGTTACGCTGTCTAGATGTTCTGTCGAAGTCATCACCAGACACAACAAATTCTGGATGTGCCTCGTCCTCGTAACCTCTATTTCTTGCATACCACAATGCTTGTCTACCGTTTAGGTGAACAAGACCAGGCTCTACCTGAAGCTCATATCTTTCCTCTGATTGACCATTAATATATGTTTGCCAGTTTATATAGTCAATTTCGTCTTGTGTTAAATTTATATCAATACCACCCAAGGCATCAATAATCCCCTTAAAGCTATTAAAGTTTACAATAGCATAACGGTCAATATCCACACCAAAATTAGATTCTATTGTTTTAACAGAAAGCTCTGCACCACCCAAGCTATACGCAGCATTAAGCTTAGCTAAACCGTGGCTATTACCTGCATCATCTGTATATGGAATAGGCACCAGCATATCACGCATAAATGATGACAGCTTAACCTGTTTATGGCGGTTATCTATAGAAACCATAATCATAGTATCGCTTCTACCATAATCTGTGGTACTGTCTACACCGCTGTCTTCACCATACACCATAATATTAAGTATCATTGGGTCGTTAAGTAATGTACCGTCAAACAAATCAAGAGAAGTGTCACCACTGCCTGTTAAAGATGAAGGAGAGGTTTCTTTTTCTTTATTGTTTTTATTGTCAACAGAGGCATAATTAATAGAATTAATTATGCTATAAAAATATATCATACCACAGCCAGACGCAAGCATTATTACACTTAACACGCATATTAATGCAGTTTTCCATACAGGGCGTTTATTTGCTGTAGATTTTTTATTTTTTCTTCTTTTATCAGACAAATTAGTTGCTCCTCTCTGTTTACTGTTGTAAAAGCATTTTTATGAGGCTTATAAATTCCATTGAAATACTGTCTTAAATGGGGTATCTTGGTCCGTAGCAAATACTCGGTGAATATCATCAATATTATTAACAGGCTGATCTTCGTAAATAATACTACCCAATCTACGACGAATACGCTGAGTTTGCATAAGTGCAACTGCATCTTCAAAATTCTTTTTACCAGAACGGCTACTGCCAACTACAGTTAAGCCCTTTTCTAAAATCATTCTGGTGTCAATAGGAATTTGGTTTTCACTTACACCCATTAGCAATATTGTTCCTTGTGGTCGAATATGCCTTATTATGTCACAAATAGCATCATAGCTACCTTCACCGCCGGCACATTCAAAAGCATGGTCACAGCTGTAATCCTTAGGCAAATCGTAAGATACATAGGTTCTGTCTACAAAAGAGAATCTCTCCAATTTTCTGTGGCGTCTGCCTATTACGGTAATATGTGTACCAGGCATACGCTCTCTTATGGCACTGGCTACAACATAAGCCAATGGGCCATCACCTAATATAGCAATCTCTTCACGGTGACTGTGTGCAAAATTAAGCATACGGTCAACTGCGTGTAATGCTACGCTGTAAAACTCTGCCATACAAGCTATATGTGGAGGAATACCGTCGCAAGGCACAACCCTGTCTGGTGACAAATCTACAAATTCTCTCATAAATCCGTCATCACCACTGGAAAGAAATTTTGACTTTTCGTCGTAATTTTCATAAATATGGTTCAGCTTTCTTGTAGGTGTATTAGGTATTAATACAACCTGCTGTCCAGGCTGAAATGTATGAGTTTCATCTGTTAGCACCTCTCCACAGCACTCGTGTATTAGTGCCATAGGCAATTTTTGGCTTAACACCTTCATATCTCGTTGACCACGATAATATCTTTGGTCAGCATGGCATATAGCCATATATTTTGGTCTGACCAGCACCTTACCCTCAGTGTTAACATCGCTAAGTTTTATAGAAAAAAACTGCGGACTTATAAGCTGATAGATATAATTAATCAATTTTTACCCCTCCGGCAATTACCTCAGCTATTTCGTAATCGTTTACAGTTGTAATTTTCATATTTAATGTTTCACCCTTTACCAGCTTAACAGGAACATTTTTAATAACACATATTTTGCAAGCATCTGTAAGGGTAGAAATTTCTTCTGGAGTAAGCTGTGCATATACCTCTTTCAACATTTTAACATTAAATGACTGAGGTGTTTGTCCTTGATACATAAAACCTCTGTTAGGAATATCTGAGATTTCTAGACCATTTTCTGAGCAAACTATTGTATCAGTTGCAGGCACAACAGTGTCACAGGCGCCGTATTTCTCAGCAGCTTCTATATTCTCCTCTATTATTCTTAAAGTTACAAAAGGTCTTACAGCGTCGTGTGTTACAATTATATCGTCATCACTTTCGCCATAATCTCTCTTAATCTCGTCTATTACTCTAAATATAGTTTCGTTACGAGTTTCTCCACCAGGTGCAAGTCTTACTCTGTTGGTATCTACATTATACTTGTCCAACAAATCATACATATAAGACATCCAACCTGGATGCACACCTAAATATACAGCGTGAAATTTGTTGCAGGCAAGCATTTTTTCTAATGTGTGTATAATAATTGGTTTACCTCTTAATGGTAGAAACTGCTTTGGCATTGAAGAAATATGCATTCGTGTTCCGCTTCCACCTGCTAATATTGCTCCGTATATCATTTATATTCAACCTCCGGATTTATTTCTTTTTAAGAAAAGGATTTTCAAAGTCATAACAGCTTTGATTAATATTGCAATAAACCACATTATGGTGTGGCTTTTGCTTTTCTATTGGTGGTTCGTCCATATAATCACCAAAAGCTGTTTTCAAATAAACATCATAACCTGCCGGTATAGGCATCATCATACCCTCAAACTCTTTGTACACTGCACTTGTAAATGCCTCTTTAGGGTATTCACACTGCATATAATGAGGTCCTGCACATAGCTCGGTTATTTTGTCACATTCATCTATTGGATATTTGCTCATTTGCTTTTCTGCAAATCGCCAAATTTTATTTCTTATTTTTTTGCCCCTAAAAATTCCCAAAAGCACCTTACTGCCCAGTGCCATTATACCGCCGTGATTTTCAGGTACAACCTGTGCCAAAAACAGTGAATATATTAATGCCCACAGCTTTTGTATCTTTCTTTTTATACCACTTGGACAGCCATCTAATGGGAATACATCCATAACCAAACCGTGGGGTATGTCTAAATGTGCTTGGTCAGCCTTAACACAAGTACCCTCTGTGTCTACTATAGTGGTAAAAATATTTCCTGTAAAAATCTCGTCATTTGTTCTTAAACAGAGAAAACGCTTATTTTTAGAATATTTCTCCCAAAGCTTTGGCAATTTCTCGTAATCCTTACGAGGCATCATAATATCTATATCATCATCCCAAGGGATAAAGCCCTTGTTTCTTAGTGAACCAATGCAACAACCACCGCAAAAATAAAACAGAAGATTATGTTGTTGGCAAAACTCCTTAAAATATACAAGAGTTTCCAGCTCTTTCAGCTGTAATGCTCTTAGCTGTTCAGGAGTAAATTCCACCTTCTTCATTAATTGCTACACCTCTTAAAAATTTATATAAACTTCTCTTATTTTCTAATTTATAAATGTTAATTTGGCATTAATCTGTGGTATCCAAATCATTATAATAATTTTTAACATTTTTAATCATTCTATTTGCTTTTCGTAAATCTGCCTTGCTAATATTAGGATGTAATATTCCCACCAAAGTGCCAATGCCATAAGAAATGTGCAGAGCAGGAAATATTAAAGGTAGCAAAGCCATATGAAGATATTTTTTGTCACCAGAAAAAGCATTATAAGTAATATATCCATCAAATAATAAATAAAAAGCAATTAATAGCTGTAAAAGCCAAGGAAATCCCAGTCCACAAACTATACTGCAAATTATAAGTGACAGAACAAATACAAACGGTACAAAATGAAACAAAGATAAACAAGCAGGATATTTTTTAACTGTTAAGCCAATCCAATATCCATTAGCATATTTTTGCTTTATCATACCAATTAAACTACTTCTTATATATTGATAAGAAACAATATCAGGACTACAGCAAATTTTGTACCCAGCCTGTGTTATTCTGTGGTGAAACTCGTTGTCCTCTGTTCGTCCCAGTGCTTCATTAAATCCACCAACGCAAGCTAATACCTGTTTACGGTAAGCACCATTAAAAATGCTGTTAATATATTCCTTTTTCTCCTGTTTGTTGCGGTACTTTGCAAAGCTACCGCCAAACATACATTCCTCGGCAATAAGCAATGTGTTATCCCACGGTGCATCCTTTGCAGGCAAATTGGGTCTGCCACCACCACACACATTTTCACCCTGTAATATTACATCAACATTGTTTTCTATAAAATTATTTGGTATTTTTCCGTGGGCATCAATTTTTATAATAATGTCACCCTTAGTATTCAAAAAGGCAGTATTCCACCCCTGTGCCTGATTACCTCTTTCACGGCTTATAACCTTGGTGCTATAAAAATCATTATTATCAGCAAAGTTGTTCATAGCTTTAAGAGTGCTATCAGTTGAACCGTTGTCAACTAAAATTAGTTCAATTTTGCTATGGTCATAGGTTTGATTATTAATATCGTTGAATAAATCCTCAAGATATTCAACCTCGTTATATGCTATAACACAAACTGAAACCAACATATGTTACCACCTTAAATATAAAAACAATTAATGCTAACTTAATAAAATTACTTAAAACTCTACAGACTTTTTTATTATATCACTGTTTTCAATTAGAATAAAGATGTTTTGAATTGTTTGTTAATTATTCGCAAAAAACACCTAAATTTTATATAGGTTTATAGGTTGAGTTGTACTACTTTTCCCGTTAATTTTAATATATACCATTAAATTTGTCGTTTTTATCTGTTGGATACTGCCCTACATTCATTGGCTGAGGATTTAATGGTATATTAGAATTGAAATACTGTGAGCTTGGATTATTGTTCTCCATATCATATATATAGGAGTAGCTTAACACAACACTGTGCTTAAAATAAGGATATACAAAAACCAATGGCAATACAAAGAAGCAAGGTACAACCCAAGGCAAATATGATATAAACAAATTAATAACCCTGCTTATATTTCTTTTTACAATATAAACAGAAGCCTTAATAAGGTCTGTTTCTTTTCTATAGTTAACATCTGCAACATACAAATATGTTGTCATACTTATAAATCTTGAACCAATAAAGAATGCAATTACACCAAAAATAGCCAACCAAACAGCAACTATCTGAAAAACAACTTGATTTCCCATATCTGTTTTTGAAAGCACAAGCATAACAATAGCTGGTGCAAAGCAAACAATAAACATCAATGCATAGAAAAGAGCTAACAACAAATTAAGGTGAACAGTGTTCATATATGTAGCTTTGTCAATAAAATAATAGAAAAAGTCGTTTATATCTCCTGTTTCTCTTGTTTTGCATTTGTCTACAAAGCGAACATAGCCTGTATATAACGGTGACAAAAACAAAAATATCACTAAAGCTACAATAGACAAAAACACATTAAGAGCCAAGCCTACAATATCACTTAAAATATCCTCGGACAACAGCAAGGTTGCTCCGTTAAAAATAAGTATACCTATAGAAACAATAGACATTACCATTAAAGTGCCTACTATAGACTTTACCCAGTTATTTTTTGCAAGAATTTCTCTTGCCTGTTTTTTTATTGTTGCTTCAACAGTTCTAAACATATTAAATCGCTTCCTCAATATAATATAAATTTTAATCTGTAAACATTTTATACATAGCCTCTAGACAAATTTGTGCGTGAATAAAGAACTTTTCTTCGTCCAAGGATTCGTCAGGCTTGTGCATATTTGAATAATCGTCAGGAAAAACAGGGCCAAAAGCCACACCCTTGTTACCTAAAGAACGGGCATAGGTGCCACCACCTGTTGAATATAGATTTGGTAATTCTCCTGTAATTTCCTTATAAGAATTTTGTAATATAGTAATTATTTCACTTTCCTTTGGTACATTAAGAGGTGGCAAATGATGGTCAACAGCTACAGACAAGTTAAATTCTTTAGCTTTTTCTGTTAACTGTGACAAAATATCTTCATAATTTGATGTAACAGGATAGCGAATATCCACCTTTACACAGGCTGTTTCTTCTTCTATTGCTATAACACCTACATTTACTGTTACAGCACCAGACTGACTGTCGCAATTATCTATGCCCAGCAAAGAACCGTCTGTTGTGTTGCCTATATATTTTTGGATAAATTCCGGTACACTGCCCAATTCCTCTGCACCATACTGCTTGCTTAATAAATCAATAGCATTTGTAATGCTATTTTCACCCTTGTAAGGCTCCATTGCGTGGGCTGCTTTACCCTTACAGCAAAGTCTTAAAGAATCATCTACAATAGCTGTGGTATAATTTTCGGCATTTTCTTTTACAAAATCCCTTATTTGGTTTTGCAACACATTAAGAATAATCTCTGTGCTGTCTGGTACAGCATTTACAGCATTTCCACCCTTTGCACCTTTAATTATATTGCTATTATTTATACCCTGTATGGAAATTTGCAAAATTCCTTTTTCGCAACAACAAATACCATAATCAGAATCAGGTGTAAAGCTCATATCTGGTATTGGTTCTTTAGAAAAATAATGCTCTACATCTGTCATACCTGTTTCTTCGTTTGTACCTAATATTAACCTAATTTTACTATCAGCTGTTATATTGTTATCTTTTAATGCCTTTAAGCAATACATAGCAACTATTGCAGAGCCTTTATCATCTGCAATACCCCTGCCATACAATCTGCCATTTTTTCTTGTTAGGCTAAAGGGTGGCACTGTCCAGCCCTGTCCTGCTGGTACAACATCAAGGTGTGTTAGCACACCGCACAGCTTTTTACCATTGCCATACTGCAAATGCCCTGCAACACCATTAATATTTTTAGAAATTAAACCTAACTCTTCACCACGGCTAAGAACATATTCCAAGGCTTTTCTTGGGTTTTCGCTTCCCTCTGCTGACACAGATTCTATTGCAATAACCTTTTCCAAATCCTGTAGTATATCCTGTTTATATTTTAATATATTTTCACCAAATGACATAATACACCTCTCTGCTTGAAATAACCTTGAAGATTGTATAAAACCTGATATATACAGCACAGTAAAGCCTGTTTAACAAGCGTACCATACTAACAAAGATATATATTTATAAATTATTTTTTTATTACTCTATATTTTTTAACTTGCTTTTCTGGCTTTTTACAAATAATAAATACCAGCACCATATACACAATAAATGCAACAACTGCACCACAGCTTACAGCTAAACCAAAGCTAAGACCTGGAGTAGTGTAGGTAAACGCAATATCACTTACCATACCAGCAGGAACCTTAACTGCCATAAAGCCTACGTTAACCTTTTCTATGTCAACAGCTTTTCCGTTAACCTGTGCTGTCCAGCCAGATTCATATGGTACGCTAAAGAAAAGTAATGTGCTTTCCTTTGCATTTGTACGGTCTATGGTAGCATTAAATCCACTTTTTGTGTATTCAAAATTATAACAAGACTGTGCTTTTCTGTTTTTGCAATCCTCTACATATTCATAAACAGAAAATGACTGGTCACTAACTTCTATTAATTTGCTGTTATCTATATTGTATTTTTTAATCTGCTCATCTGTAAGCAACATAGCCTTTAGCATTAGCTTTGAACGGTCAGACTTAATACAGTCCTCATATTCTTCTTCTGTTACATAGTTGTCGTAACAGAAACCCATTGGGATATAATTTTCATTTTCCCATATATCAAACTTACTTTGCCTGTCATAATATTTCCAACCAGGCATAGCAGTAATACCGTTTTTGTCTGAAAAGCTTTGGGAATCATCCATATAATCTATAAGCCAACGAGTAGATGTAAGAGAACGCAGTGCATATTCACTGGTATTGGGACGAGATGCAACATCTCTGCCTACACCAATGTCATTATAAAAATCCATTACAGAACCAGGCACAACGCTGTGAAAAGCCTGTATGGAAGGTATTTTCCAATGCATTGCAGAATTATCCATCATTTCGTAAAAATCTGTTCTTACATTATTGCAATTTGGCAAGTTTATATCATCTTCGTGATTAATAACTAAAGCATTCATATAGTTTTTTGAATCGTATCCGTGAGTTTTGCCCATAGCAATAGTATAAACAGTAGAGCCTGCTGAAAATACGCAAACCAGTACAATGCAGACTAAGGCTCTTGATTTGCCTTTATTTTTTGTTAAAGCAAGTGCAAGTGCCAATACTCCCAAGCCAATAACTGCAAAAGCAACCATTACCCAAAACTGTAAATGGTCTTCCATTAAGCCAAAGGTATACTCTACCTCGCCTTTGTCGCTTTTTGACTCTATAGGCATAAATCCAATAGCAAAGGTGAAAAACAATGTTAACGCCATAGCCACCCCTATTGCTACGCCCCAATTTATCTCTATATCTTCTAAGGCAATTACAGTAGCAAGGCACATCATTAGTACCAAGCAGTACATCCATCTTGCATAATACTGACAATTAAACATTTGGAAAGCACTGTTTAATATTGGAATAAAGGCTATAAAAATTAATATAGGTAATAGCTTTTTTAGCCAATGGAATTTTTTACGAGTTACTATAGCAACAGTGCCTGTAACACTAAACAGTGGCAACCAACCAGCAAGCGAACCCCATTTATTATCTGCCTGTGGGGTCATAGTAGGAAATGCAGGAAGCTCGCTTGGGAATAAAAAGGCTGTAATTATATTGATATACCTTTGTGGTTTGTCATATACCATTGCATTCCAGCCATCCAAAATATTGCTTACTCTGCTGTTTTCTATTACACATAATATTGACGGAATAAGCAAAACAGAAGAAGCCAGCAAACCTATAACAGCCTCCACCAGCAAGCCTACAAATTTGCTTACAGTTAATTTATAATTTTCACCACAAACCTTTACCAGCCAATATATAATTGTAAATACAACCTGACCCACAAAGAAATAGTAGTTAATTGTAGCACTTGCAAACACAGCTAATGCCACAACACCACGCCTGTTATTATAAAATAGTTCATCTACTGCTGTAAGCAAAAGTGGTAGAACTATCATAGCTTCGTGAAAATGGTTAAAAAATATATTAAAACAAGTAAAGCCAGAAAAAGCGTACAGCAAACCACCTAAAACAGCGTAATCTTTATTATATGTATATCTTCGCAAATAGATATATGCTGTAAAAGACATACAAGCTGTTTTAAGAATAAGCAATGGGCCTATAAGATATGGCACAGCTTCATTTGGAAAAGGTATAGTAAGCCAGAAAAAAGGGCTTCCCATAAGATAAAATGAATACGAGCCTATTATATTTGCACCCAAATCTGTTGTATTGCTCCAACCAATGTTACCATTTTTTATAGCGTCGTGTATCAACTGATAAAACGGTATTTGCTGAACATTAAAATCACCATAGTACAAAAATAAACCATTATCAAAAATAATAAATGGTAAAAATATAACAACAGCTACTAACAAACCCAAACCAAATGCCTTTAGTCCATAGTAGCCTTTTTTCTGTTTATCAGACAATCTGCCACAGTGCATATTACATAAAGTCATTTTACACCTCGTTACACTAACATAGTTTTCAAAGAACATAAATATTCTATTTTATTTTATCACATACAGCTTAAAAATGCACTAATAAATTAAGGGGTTATAATAAATTTACAATTACTTTAATCCAGCCTTGAAAGATATAACCTGCAATAGTATAATGAAAATCACCAAACATAAGGAATGATAATAAATGAACAGCTTTTATGCTATGATGTCAAGAATAAAATATATAAACCGTTGGGGGCTTATGAATAATACCCGTAACGAAAATTTAAGCGAACACTCCCTAGAGGTTGCCATTATTGCCCACGCATTGGGTATAATTAATAACAAACGCTTTAACGGAAATATTAATCCGGAACGACTTGCTGTTCTTGCAATTTTTCACGATGTAAGCGAAATTATAACAGGCGACCTTGCTACCCCTGTAAAATATAGTAACAAAGAAATTCAAAATGCTTATAAGGAATTGGAGTCGCAGGCTCAAAAAAGTTTGCTGAATATGTTACCTGATGATTTACAACTAGAATATCAGGAAATTCTTTTTCAACAGGAAGAAGAAAAATTACTGTGGAGGTATATAAAAGCTGCCGACAAAATATCTGCACTAATAAAGTGTACAGAAGAACTTATAATGGGCAACCGTGAATTTACCAAGGCTCAGCAATCTACATTAACCGCAATAAAGGAAATTGACCTGCCAGAGGTAAAGGTTTTTATGGAGGAAATG
>JAXKHT010000068.1:0-2224 GCA_036549705.1 Acutalibacteraceae bacterium
AATTTCAACACAAATGGTCTTAATTTGTCATCTAGTAATAAATTTACAGCAGAGACTTTAGTTGAAATTTTAGAAAATCTTGCAGACCGTACAGGCTTGGCAAGTGGATATTATATTAGCTTAGGTACTGCTAATCTTGAAAAGCTAACAGATGAGCAGATAGCTATAGCTACAAGCAAGAATTGGACAATCGGATAACAGAGGTGAATTTATGACATTAACAGGCAACAAATTAACACCCAGCAGGGGTATGTACTTAAAGCACAAAGACGGTACAGTATTTCAAGGAACGATTTATATACCTAAATCACTAACAGAAGCCGACTTTATAGAAATTACAGAGGAAGAGTATCAAAATCTCACAACAAGTGATAAAGAAGTGACACAGCAAGAATATAACGCACTAATGAAAAAACTTAATGCTCTAGAAGAAACTACAAACAGCAACACAGAGCAAATAACACAGGTTCAAGAGGCTTTATGTGAAGTGTATGAAGCTATTATTTAATTTAAGAAAGGAATTGATATTATGACAAATCAAAATTTTCTAGATATGGCAAGACTTGAAGTGAACAAATATGTGTTTAACCATCTCGACAAATCAGAGCCAATTCAAGAGTTCGACGTTTTTGTTGTATGGTCTTGCAAGACTTTGCAAAACCATAAAGCGTTGATAAGTACAACACTACCAGACGGTATGTATTATGAATGCACCTATAATGGCGACAAAAAAGAGATGTATTTGGATGCTTATAAAAAATTTGAAAATTTCGTTGTTAAATGTTAAGAGAAATCTAAGAAAGGAAGTGAACGAAATGGCAACAGTATATGCAACACTAATTATCAAAGGCAAGCGTACATACAGCAGTGTACCAAGTAAGCTAAAAGCACAGGTTAAAGAAATTTTAATTGCATTAGATTGCGAACATCTAGCAACAGAACAGGAGGGATAATTAATGCCAGTAATAGCTAAAATAACTGCTTACGCAAAGGCAGAGGTAGGCAATAAGGGTACAAAGTACCGTAAATGGTTTTATAACAGAGAAAGTGACTATTACGGTGTAAACTGGTGTGCCGTTTGGATTAGTTGGCTTTATAACAAAGTTAACGGATTAGACAAGTATATGATAAAAACAGATGGTGCTGGTACCGTTGCAAGGTTAAGTGATGGTAAATATGGCAAATGGTACGAGCCAAAGGAAATATCACCACAAGAGGGCGACATAATTATGTTTCGCTGGGGTGGAAGTTACACAGACAAGTATCATAGCGACCACGTTGGATATGTTTATAAGGTAGACAGCACTTATGTTTATTCTATAGAGGGTAATACAGGCTCGGCAAATGCAGATACATCAACTGTTATGTACAAGAAATATAGTAAAAATAATGGTTGTATTAACGGATATTACAGACCAAATTATGAAACAACCGAAAGTGAGGGAAATGTTATGAATTTTGAAAAAGGTAATAAAGGTGATGGAGTACTAGCGTACAAATCACTTTTAATTCAAGCTAAAGAACTAGGACTAATTGAAACAAAAGTTGCAGAAGATAATATCTTCGGTGATGGAACACACAAAGCAACACTTGAAATACAGAAGCTGTACAAGCTAGAGCAAGACGGTATAGCAGGTGTAAAAACTATCACAGCTTTAAGAAATGCAGTTAATAACAAAATTAAAGTTGCTATGCAAGGTCATAATAATATTATTGACGATTTGAGTAAAAAACTGTTAGATATGAAAGTGTGAGGAGGTTTTCTAAAATGGATATGATTATTAACAACGCATCTATTATTATTTTTATAATTGGTGTATTAGCTTTTGTAGTAAGTGTTATAACTCAAGTTACAAAAGAAATTAGTTTTTTAGCAAAAATACCAACTTCGCTTCAAGTTGTAGTTCTAAGTATAGCATTAACAACAGCAAGTTGTATTGCTTATGCACAATATACATATATGCAGTTGCATTGGTATATGATTGCAGCAAGCATTGTTGCAGGCTTTTTTGTCGCTTTTGTAGCAATGTTCGGCTGGGAAAAAATTAGTGAGATTCACAGTAAATTTATTAATAGATAATCACTAATGAATATTTATTAAACTATATTTGATTATTTATTCTCCATAATAATGCCCCAAAAATTATTGTTGGAGGAATAAAAAATGAATAGTTTTATTGGCTGGATAGGCGGAAAAAGTAGACTAAGAAAACATATAATACCT
>JAXKHT010000069.1:0-13054 GCA_036549705.1 Acutalibacteraceae bacterium
GGAAATGTTCCCTGCCTATGAGCTTACACTAGATGAACAAGAGAAAAAATAGTTTGCAATATTTTGCTATACTATAATAAATACCAACATATTGACTTTTATATATAGAATGATATAATTAATTTATAAAAATATAAGATGTTTCGGGGCGGGGCGAAATTCCCCACCGGTGGTAAAGCCCACGAGCGTAAGCTGATTTGGTGAAATTCCAAAGCCGACGGTATAGTCCGGATGACAGAAGCATAATTTTGCATATATTGATTATATTAATTATTATGCAATAATCTTAATTAACCTAAATAAAATTCTTAATTCATATCATAACTGTTTTTTATTTATGTTAACAGCACTTTAACCACAATGCCCCAACGGTGTTGTGGTTTTTTATTATCTTTGACAGAAGGTGATTTAATTTTATGATATACAATTTCACAGAAGATGATTATAAATATATGAGCTTAGCACTTAAACTGGCTGAAAAGGCAAAGGGATATACTTCTCCTAACCCTATGGTTGGTGCTGTTATTGTTAAACACGGCAAAATTATAGGAGAAGGCTATCACCAACGCTGTGGAGAGGCTCACGCAGAGGTTAACGCTTTTAACAACGCAACAGAAGATGTTACAGGTGCAACTATGTATGTTACCTTAGAGCCATGCAGTCATACAGGTAAGACTCCTCCTTGTGCTGATAAAATAATTGAAAAAAAGCTAAGCAGAGTAGTTATTGGTGCTACAGACCCTAACCCTTTAGTAAGTGGCAGAGGTATAGAAAAAATAAGAAATGCCGGTATAACAGTTGAGTATGGCTTACTAGCTGAAGAAAGTAAACAGCTTAACGAAGTTTTTATGAAATATATTGTAACTAAAAGACCCTTTGTTGTGTACAAATCTGCTACTACCATTGACGGCAAAATTGCAACTGTAGAGGGAGAATCACAGTGGATTACAAATGAAGCCTCCAGAAATAAGGTTCATATGCTAAGACATTATCTAAAAGGCATAATGGTGGGCATTAATACTGTTTTAGCCGACAATCCTATGCTTAATTGCAGAATAGAGGGTTGTAACTCTCCTGTAAGAATAGTTGTAGACTCTTCTCTGCGTATTCCTGTTGAATGTAATTTAGTGCAGACAGCAAATAAATATAAAACTATAGTTGCTACATTGCAAAGCGAAAACAGTATGAAAGCAAATATGCTTAGACAATTTGGTGTAGAGGTTATCTCTACAAGAGAGTATAACGGCAGAGTAGACCTAGACCATCTTATGGACATATTAGGCAGTATGGGTATAGACAGCATATTGTTAGAGGGTGGTGGCACCCTTGCATACAGTGCTTTCAAGCAAAATATAGTTGACAAGGTTGTATACTACATTGCACCTAAAATATTTGGTGGCAACAGTGCAAAAACATCGGTACAGGGTGACGGTTTCGGCAAAATATCTCAATGCGTAAAGCTGTACAATACATCTGTTGAATTAATTGAAGATGATGTATGTATAACAGCCTATGTAATGCTAAAATCTAATTAAAAACTAGAAAAGTTTTTGATTATAGTACGCCTGTTACACAGGCTACACTGTGCTACGCACAGCACGTCTCATACAATCTTCAACGTTGCTTACGCAGCTATTAACCACTGGATTTTTCCAGTGGTTAAATGAAGATTAGTATAAACAAGGAGTGATTATATGTTTACAGGAATTGTAGAGGAGCTAGGTAAAATTAAAGGAATCCAAAAGGGAGATAAATCCTCTGTTTTAACTATAGAAGCAAAGAAAGTTTTGGAAAATACTCAGCTTGGGGACAGCATTGCAGTAAACGGTGTATGCCTTACTGTTACAAAAATTACAGATAACAGCTTTTCTGCCGACGTTATGGCTGAAACTATGCGTAAAAGTAATTTAGGAGATTTAACTGTTGGCTGTGCTGTAAATCTGGAACGAGCTTTAACCCCGCTAACCAGAATGGGTGGGCATATTGTAAGTGGTCACATAGACGGTACAGGAACAATTACAGCCTATGTAAAAGAGGACAACGCCACTTGGGTTACTGTTAACGCTGGTGACGATATATTAAAATACATTGTTAATAAAGGCTCTATTGCCATTGACGGAATAAGCCTTACAGTGGCATATATAGACAACAGCTGTTTTAAGGTTTCTATTATCCCACATACATCACAGCAAACCACTCTGTTATCTAAAGGTGTAGGCAACACTGTAAATCTAGAGTGTGATATTATTGCAAAATATGTAGAAAAGCTATTGAGCTTTAATAAGTGGGAACAAAAAAACGATGATATAAGTATGGATTTCCTTGCAGAACACGGATTTATGTAGTATATCCTTATAGATAATAAACATATAGAATAAAAATATAAAAGTAACAGAATAAAGAAAGGATAAAACAATGAGCAAATATAAATTTAACACCATTGCAGAAATTATTGAAGATATTAAAAATGGTAAAAATATTATCCTAATAGATGACGAGGACAGAGAAAACGAGGGTGACATTATTTGTGCTGCAGAGTATGCAACCCTTGAAAATATCAACTTTATGGCAAGTTATGCAAAAGGCTTAATTTGTATGCCTATGACAAGAGAGTATACTGAAAAGCTACATCTGCCACAAATGGTTTCACATAATACAGACAACCACTGCACAGCCTTTACAGTGTCTATAGACCACGTTGACACTACAACAGGTATATCTGCCTTAGAGCGTTCTATAACTGCAATGAAGCTGGTAGAGGACGGTGCAAAACCAGAGGATTTTCGTCGCCCTGGGCATATGTTTCCATTGTTAGCTAAAGACGGTGGAATTTTAGAACGCAACGGTCACACAGAAGCCACAGTAGATTTAGTGCGACTTGCAGGCTGTAAGCCTGTTGGATTGTGCTGTGAAATAATGAAAGATGACGGCACAATGGCAAGAACAGACTATCTTATGGATTTTGCCCAAAAACACAATCTTAAAATAGGTACAATAGCCGATTTAATAAAATACCGTAAGGTTCATGAGGAATTTGTAGAGTGTGTGGCAACTGCTAAAATGCCAACAAGATATGGTGAATTTGTAATAAAAGGCTATGTAAACAAGATAAACGGTGAACATCATGTGGCACTTATTAAAGGTGATATTACAGATGGCAACCCTGTTTTGTGCCGAGTTCACTCCGAGTGCCTAACAGGTGACGCACTAGGCTCTGCAAGATGCGATTGTGGTCAACAATATGACGCTGCAATGAAAGCTATTGCAAAGGAAGGCAGAGGCGTTCTTCTGTATCTTCGTCAGGAAGGCAGAGGCATAGGATTAATTAACAAAATAAAAGCATACCAGCTACAGGATAAAGGATTAGACACAATAGAGGCTAACATAGCCCTAGGCTTCCCTGCTGATATGCGTGACTATTCTGTTGGTTCCCAAATTTTAAGAAATTTGGGTGTAAAGGGATTAAGATTAATGACCAACAATCCACTTAAAATAGACGGACTAGAAGATTATGGTCTAGAAATTGTAGAGCGTATACCTATTCAAATAGAAGCAAATAAGTATGACGAGTTTTATCTTAAAACTAAACAAAACAAAATGGGACATATCTTAAACATAGACTAACATTTTTCACAACTAACAAACATAAAAAAACATACTCTAAGTGCAATCTTAACTTATTTTATTTGCAAGTGGAGTATAAAATAGAAATTATAATTTAACTAGAGAGGTGCTTAATTATGAATATTTTAGAGGGTAAGCTAGTTGCACAGGACTTAAAAATTGGTATTGTTGTAGGCAGATTTAACGAATTTATTGGCTCTAAGCTATTAAGCGGTTGCGTAGACGGACTTGTTCGTCACGGTGTAGAGGAAAACGACATTGATGTAGCGTGGGTTCCAGGTGCATTTGAAATTCCTGTTATTGCAAAGAAAATGGCAGAAAGCAAAAAGTATGACGCTGTTATCTGCCTTGGTGCAGTTATTAAGGGTGCTACAACACATTACGATTATGTGTGTGCTGAGGTTTCAAAGGGTATTGCTACTGTATCTATGAATACAGGTGTTCCTGTTATGTTTGGTGTTGTTACTACAGACACAATTCAGCAGGCTATTGAAAGAGCAGGCACAAAGGCAGGCAACAAGGGCTATGACTGTGCTTTGGGTGCAATAGAAATGGCTAATTTAATTAAGAATATGTAATTTTTCAAGTATTATATACTGTTTTTACATAACAGCAAAATACCAAAAAGCAAAAAGGTGTAGCAATATTAAAAATTTGCTACACCTTTTTGTATATAAAATAGTTGTGTTTACCTTTTATTACAAGTATATTTTTTATAATAATTTTTCTTAAAATACGGATATTATAACCAAATAGTTATAATATCCGTATTTTAGCATATTTAATGTTATTTTGTCAATATATAAAATAACATTGGTGGTGAAGTCTGTGGCTTATTACAAAAGGATAAGGGAGTTGCGAGAAGACAACGACTATACACAACAACAGGTTGCTGATTATCTTAAAATGAAGCAACCCCAATATTTTAGATATGAAAACGGTACAAGAGATATACCATCTGATATATTAATTGCCTTAGCAAAGCTATATAAAGTTTCCACAGACTATATTTTGGGGTTAAGAGATACTCCTTAAATTTACTCCTATTACTTTAATAATCCCCATTTTTTCAGTTTAATATTATCACAGCACCTATAAATACTATTGAGGTGAACTGTTTGTATTTTAGAAGATTAAAAGATTTAAGAGAATACCACGATTTAAAGCAAATAGTTTACTCCAGATATGAGCGTGGCTTTCAAACAATACCCATTGAGCATTTAATTAAATTGGCAGACTACTATAATGTATCTGTAGATTATATTTTGGAAAGAACAAATAAAACAGAATTAACAAAATAACACACAAAATACCGTTCAAATTATTTTTTATATTTGAATGGTATTTAACATTATTATAGGCTTATACTGTATTATATAAGTATTTTAAGAGGTGTGTTAATGAGTTTAATAAGAATGGAAAATATAACAAAGGAATATACTATAGGAGGAAACATTCTTAAAGCCCTTGATAATGTTAATCTTACTGTAGATAATGGCGAATTTGTAGCTATTGTGGGGCAATCTGGCTCTGGAAAATCTACATTAATGAATATTCTTGGTTGTTTAGATACCCCAACTACAGGGGAATATTACCTTAACAACAATGATGTTATCTTTGCAAAAGAAAGCAAATTAAGCCAAATTAGAAATAAAGAAATAGGCTTTATTTTTCAAAGTTTTAATTTGGTGTCCTCTCTGTCTGCTTTAGAAAATGTAGAGCTTCCACTGCTTTACAGAGGTATAAAACGAAAGCAACGGAAAGAAATGGCTGAAAACGCACTAAAATTGGTTGATTTACAAGACAGACACCACCATTTGCCTGGTCAGCTTTCAGGCGGACAACAGCAAAGGGTGGCTATAGCCCGTGCAATAGCCTCTTCCCCACCTGTTATTTTAGCCGATGAACCTACAGGAAATTTAGATGTAGCCTCTGGGCAAGAAATAATGAATATACTTTTCCAGCTAAATAAACAAGGAAAAACTGTTGTTATGATAACCCACGATAACAACATAGCATCTGCAATCCCCCGTAGGGTAGAGATATGCGACGGACGAATTAAAAATTAATATATATTTTCTAACATAAAATTGTTACAAATATCCAAACGGTTTATAATAATAGTAACTATTTTACTTGAAACACTATTATTTTTTAACAATTATAAACATTTCTCCTTGTAAGTAGTTTACACAATAAATCTATTATAACTTTTGTATAAAAATTTTATAAAGTTTTTGTTGACATTAACAAATAAAGTGCTATAATGTAATCAACAAGTACAAATACCAATACTTGTTAATTAAACTCCGAAATGAGATTACAAGTCCAGAGTAGGCACATATTATTTAAGGAGGAATTTTTTTATGACACCTATTATTGAACTACACAACATTGATGTTACTGAATTCCTTGCAGTGCTTGATACATGTCAGGGCAACGTATTTCTAGTAACAAAAGAGGGCGACAGCCTAAACCTAAAAAGTAAGCTTTGCCAAATTGTTGGCTTAACACAGCTTATTGAGGGTGGCAAAATTGCAGAGGCTTTCATAACTTGTTCAGACCCAGAGGACGAAGCTAAGCTATTCAGATTCAACCTGTTTAACGACAAGGGCAATGCTGAAACAAAGTAAAAACAAATTATTTTGTATAAAAGCTATTAAATAGCTCAATTTATTCCTCACTGCTACAGTGGGGAATTTTTGTAATTCTATATTAGCAATTTTAACAAATTTTATAAACTTAGAGGTGAAATATATGAATATTGTATTAGATTCAAATGTAAAAGCTATTTTCGAGGAAATGAAAAAATATCCACAGGTAGATTCCATAGCTATAGCAGGCTCTAGAGCCAGTGGTAACAGTGACCCTAAGTCTGACTATGATATTTATGTTTATACATCTAATAAAGAATACCTTCCTGAGGATATACGCAACCGAATATATGAAAAATATTGCTCTACCTACGAAACAGGTAATAAATATTTTGAATATGAAGATAACTGTATTCTAAACAACGGTATTCCTATTGATATTATTTTTAGAAACATTGAAATGATAGAGAAAACACAGGAATATGTGGTAGACAAGCATACAAGTATGCTTGGGTATACAACAGCCTTTTGGCATACCTTAAAGATTAGTAATATTTACTTTGACAAATCAGGTAAACTTACTCAGCTTCAAGAAAAATATAATGTACCTTATCCACAGGAGTTAAAGAAAAATATTATAGAAAAAAATATGAATATGCTTAGTGGAGTGCTACCGTCTTATGACAAGCAAATAAAAAAAGCTGTTCAGCGTAATGACATTGTTAGCATATGCCACCGTACTACAGCTTATATGGAAAGCTATTTTGACGTTATTTTTGCATTAAACGAAATGACACACCCAGGTGAAAAGAAATTAGTTGAAATATGCAAGGAAAAATGCAGTATTCTGCCAAAAGATTTTGAGAAAAACATTACAATACTTTACAGTAATATGTATAGTGATTATAAATTTGAGATTTTAGATGAAATGTATGCTAACCTTAAAGAACTAACAGACAAAGTGTAACAATATATTTTCAATGTACATTTCTGCAAAATTTATATAAAATGGTGGTAATTTGCTTAAAAAAATGTTAAAATAGTATGTACTGTTGTAGCTGTCTTGTTTACAATAATAAAAGCATTGTTGTTAATAGAGGTGAAATTAATTGAGTAATAATAATCCTGCTTTACTATTAGAGGATTCTATAAAGCATAACAGAGTACCCCACGGTATTGTGTTAGAAAGCCAGCAACCTCATTTAATTGATAAATATACAGCAATGCTAAGTAAATGGGCTGTATGCACAGAAAATAGTAAGCCCTGTATTGGTGATAATATATGTGTACAATGTCACAAGGCTGAAACTGGCAACCACCCTGATATTTATGTAGCACAGGTTTCGGGAAAAACTGAAATTATTAATGTTGATGAAATACGCAAAATTTGTAATGATGCGTACATTAAGCCAAATGAAGCCAATGTAAAGGTGTATATACTGCCTAATGCAGATAAAATGCAACATCAGGCTCAAAATGCTTTTCTTAAAATACTGGAAGAACCACCACAAAGTATTTTGTTTATACTACAGTGTGCAAATTCCAGTCAGCTTTTGGGAACAATTCGTTCAAGAGTTACTGTATATAATCTTGACAAAAAGGATAACCCTGCAAGAGAAGAAAAGGAAGAAGCAACAGAAATAGCAGAAAAAATTGCGTTGTCATTAACTAAAAGCAAGGGGTATGACCTGTTGTGTGCTATTGGAGAAATGGGAAGTAACCGTAGTTTGGCTAAATCCGTAGTTGAACAGCTTAATATTATAATATGCAATGCAGTAAAGGCAAGTGTTGCAGGCTTACAATGCACTGGTACAGAAAAACAGTTAACATATAAAATAGAAACAACAAATTTATTGAACATAATAAACACTTTAAACACAGCTACAGCAATGCTTAAAAGCAACATAAATACAAACCTTTTCACAGCGTGGCTATGTGCTGAATTAAGGAGGCAGAAATGACAGAGGTTATTGGTGTTAGATTTAAGGAAGTTGGTAAAATATATTATTTTGACCCAAGCTCAACCCCTTTAAATGTAGGTGACTATGTAATAGTTGAAACTGCAAGAGGCATAGAATGTGGTCAAGTTGCTACTGCAAATAGATTTGTAGATGATTCTCAAATTATTCATCCATTAAAGAAAATGGTTAGAAAAGCCACTTATGCAGATTTAGAAAAACTTAAAGAAAACAAGAAAAAAGAAAAAGAAGCTTTTGCAATATGTGAAGAAAAAATTGCTTCCCACGATTTAAATATGAAGCTTGTTGAAGTAGAATACACCTTAGATAACAGTAAAATTCTGTTCTATTTTACCGCAGATGGTCGAGTTGACTTTAGAGCCTTAGTAAAAGACCTTGCATCTGTTTTCCGTACAAGAATTGAATTGCGACAGATTGGTGTTCGTGATGAGGCAAAAATGCTTGGTGGCATTGGTGTATGTGGCAGACCATTTTGTTGTTCTACCTTTTTAGGAGAATTTCAGCCTGTATCTATAAAAATGGCAAAGGAGCAAGGCTTGTCACTTAGTCCTGTAAAAATTAGTGGTACCTGTGGCAGACTTATGTGCTGTTTGAAATATGAACAAGACGCATATACAGACCTGCTTAAAAAGACTCCAAAGGTTGGTGCTATTGTTAACACACCAGACGGCAAGGGCATTGTAACCGAAGTAAATCTAATTACAGGTATGCTAAAGGTCAGCTTGGATAAATCTCAAAGTGCTGCTCCGTCTACCTATAATGTTAAGGATATAAAATTGATTAAAGATGCACAAATTAGATTAGACAGAAGTGAAATTGAGCAATTAAAAGATTTGGAAGAATAATACACAAAAAATGTTTAGTTAGCACAAATTAACACTTTCACATATCTATAAAACTGTATACATCTTGCAATTAATTCGGTAAATTTTATAATAAAATTATCTAAACTATTTGTAAAATGAATAAAATCTATTGCATTTTTTTCAATAAGTGTTACAATAGATGTATAGAGATATGATAAGGAGGTGTTTTTAATGGCATTTGTAATTAATGACGATTGCATTTCTTGTGGTGCTTGTGCTGCAGAATGTCCAGTTGAGGCTATTTCTGAGGGTGATAGCAAGTACGTAATTGACGCTGATACTTGTATTAGCTGTGGTGCTTGTGCAGGCACTTGCCCAGTAGGTGCTCCTAACGAGGATTAATCAATTAAACATAAAAAAATCCGTACTCTTTTTACAGGAGTACGGATTTTTTGTATTTCTATACTTTTCTATAAACTACTTTTCCATAAACTTTAGTGGGGCTGTTCTTTTCAAACAGCCCCACTTTTTTATATATGGCAAAATTTAATTATACCAATTCATAAATTATTTATTACTCTAACAACTGGTCAACCATTGGTGTAGGAGTTGGATAATTTTCTTCAAGCTCTACACTACTGTAACGCTTCATACCTGTACCAGCTGGCACAAGTTTACCAATGATAACATTTTCCTTTAGACCTACCAATGGGTCAACCTTACCCTTAATAGCGGCATCTGTTAGTACTCTTGTTGTTTCCTGGAAGGAAGCAGCTGACAAGAAGCTGTCTGTTGCAAGAGAAGCCTTTGTAATACCCAACAACTGCTGTGTTGCTGTTGCAAGCTCTAGACCCTCTTCACCAGCATCAATTCTTCTTTGAATTTCCTCATTTGCGTTGATAAACTCAATCTTATCAACCTGAGTACCTGTCATTAGGTTTGTTGAACCAGGCTCTTCAACCTTAACCTTCTTCATCATCTGGTGTACAATAACCTCAATGTGCTTGTCATTAATAGATACACCCTGTAGACGATAGGTTCTTTGTACTTCTTCAATCAAGTAATTCTGTACAGCTTCAACGCCAAGAATATCAAGTACATCGTGTGGGTTTTTAGCACCTTCTGTAAGCATATCACCAGCTTTAACAAAGTGACCCTCTTGTACCTTTTCTCTTGAACCGTGAGGAATCAAATAGCTTCTCTCGTCGGCATTTTCTCTATTGAATATAACAGCGTGTCTTGCACCCTTGATAATCTCAAAACGTACTTCACCATCAATTTCACTTAGAATTGCCTGATGCTTTGGACGTCTGCTCTCAAACAATTCTTCTACTCTTGGAAGACCCTGTGTAATATCTTCTCCACCAGCAACACCACCAGTATGGAATGTACGCATTGTAAGCTGAGTACCAGGCTCACCAATAGACTGAGCTGCAATAATACCAACAGCTTCACCAACTGTAACAGGCATACCGTTTGCAAGGTTAGAACCATAGCACTTACGGCAAACACCGTGCTTAGCTCTACAACCAAGCATTGAACGAATACTGATTTTCTCTACGCCACTGTTTGTAATAATGGCAGCCTCTTTTTCGCTAATCATTGTATCCTTAGAAACAAGAACCTCGCCTGTTTCCTTGTCTACAAAGTCGTCTACTAAATATCTGCCCAATAGTCTTTCGCTTAGGTCCTCAATCTTTCTCTTACCGTCATAGATTGTATAAACCTCAAGACCCTCGTGTGTACCACAATCATCTTCCTTAACAATAACTTCTTGAGATACGTCAACAAGTCTTCTTGTTAGGTAACCTGAGTCAGCTGTACGCAGAGCTGTATCTGCAAGACCCTTTCTAGCACCACGAGAAGAAATAAAGTATTCCAAAATGTTCAAACCTTCACGGTAGTTAGCTCTAATAGGAATTTCGATTGTTTTACCAGATGTATTTGCAATAAGACCACGCATACCGGCAAGCTGTCTAATCTGAGCCATACTACCACGGGCACCAGAGTCGGCCATCATCCAAATTGGGTTATATGCGTCCATATTATTCTTCAAGGCATCTGTTACATCGTTTGTTGCAGCATTCCAAATTTCAAGAACCTTTTTATAACGCTCATCATTACTGATAAGACCTTCGTTATATAGGTCTGTAATAGAATCCTTGTCAATTTCTGCCTGTGCAATAATTTCTTTCTTAGCAGGTGGAATAGCAGCATCGCATACAGCAACTGTAATTGCACCTATTGTTGAATATTTGTAACCCTGTGACTTAATAGCATCAAGCACCTCAGATGTAATTTGTGTGCCGTGCTTTCTAATACACTTGTCAATAATTTTTCCTAGCTGAGATTTACCAACCAAGAAGTCAATTTCGTAATTAAGTGCATTTTCAGGGTTTGTTCTGTCTGTAAAGCCTAAATCCTGTGGAATTGGACGGTTAAAGATAATTCTACCAACAGTTGTTTCAACCAAGCCTGTCATAGTCTTACCGTTAACCTCTGCTGTACGACGAACCTTTATCTTAGAATGAAGTGTAATGTACTTACTGTCGTAAGCCATTAAAGCTTCGTTTTCATCTCTAAATATCTTGCCCTCGCCAGGCTCACCTGGTTTGTCAAGAGTTAGATAGTAAGAACCAAGAATCATATCCTGTGATGGAACAGCAACAGGACGACCGTCTGATGGTTTTAGCAAGTTACCTGCTGCAAGCATTAGGAATCTTGCCTCTGCCTGTGCTTCTGCTGACAATGGAACGTGAACAGCCATCTGGTCACCGTCAAAGTCAGCGTTATAAGCTGTACATACAAGTGGGTGTAGCTTTAACGCTCTACCCTCTACCAATACAGGCTCAAATGCTTGGATACCAAGTCTGTGAAGTGTAGGGGCACGGTTAAGTAAAACAGGATGACCCTTAATTACAACCTCAAGTGCGTCCCAAACCTCTGGGTTAGCTCTTTCTACTGCTTTTCTTGCAGCCTTTATGTTTGCAGAAACCTTAGTTTCTACAAGTCTTTTCATAACAAAAGGCTTAAACAGCTCTAAAGCCATTTCCTTTGGCAAACCACACTGATACATTTTCAATTCAGGGCCTACTACGATAACTGAACGACCAGAATAGTCAACACGCTTACCCAATAGGTTCTGACGGAAACGACCCTGCTTACCCTTTAGCATATCTGAAAGTGACTTCAATGCTCTGTTATTAGGGCCTGTAACTGGTCTGCCACGTCTACCATTATCTATAAGTGCATCTACAGATTCCTGTAGCATACGCTTTTCATTTCTAATAATAATGTCTGGTGCTTCTAGTTCAAGAAGTTTTCTTAGACGATTATTTCTGTTAATAACTCTTCTATATAAATCGTTAAGGTCAGAGGTAGCAAATCTACCACCGTCTAGCTGTACCATAGGACGAATATCTGGTGGAATAACAGGAACTACGTCCATAATCATCCACTCTGGACGGTTGTCAGACATTCTGAATGCCTCTACAACCTCAAGTCTTTTTACAAGTCTTATTTTCTTCTGTCCACTTGCGTCCTCTAGCTGTTCTTTTAGCTCTGCTGAAAGTTTTTCAAGGTCAATTTCCTGTAGAAGCTCTTTAATAGCCTCTGCACCCATACTTGCTTTGAAATCGTCCTCATACTTCTCACGCATTTCTCTGTATTCTTTATCTGTAAGAATTTGCTTCTTTTCCAGACCTGTACCCTCACCTGGGTCAGTTACAATGTAAGAAGCAAAGTATAAAACCTGCTCTAGCTGACGAGGTGAAATATCAAGCATTAAACCAATTCTTGAAGGAATACCCTTGAAGTACCAGATATGAGAAACAGGAGCAGCAAGCTCGATGTGTCCCATTCTCTCTCTTCTTACTTTAGAACGTGTAACCTCAACGCCACAGCGTTCACACACCTTACCCTTGTAGCGAATTCTCTTGTACTTACCGCAAAAACATTCCCAGTCCTTTGTAGGTCCGAAAATTCTTTCGCAGAAAAGTCCGTCACGCTCGGGTTTTAAGGTTCTGTAGTTAATGGTTTCCGGCTTTTTAAC
>JAXKHT010000070.1:0-3765 GCA_036549705.1 Acutalibacteraceae bacterium
AAATCTATTGTAGAAAGTAAAATTACTACTGGTGACGCCAATGTTTCAGTTACAGGTAACGATGGAAATTCCTACAGTGGATTGTACAAAAATGTTGCTGTTGATAATTTCTATACTACAGGTAACGATATGACATCACAACAAATTAAGGATAACTGGCAGGCATTACTTGATAGCTATCCTAAAAATCATTGTAACCTAACAAACAAGAACAGAGTAAACTTTGTATTTGATATTAAAAATAATGCAAGTACACAAAAGAATTACTTTACTTGTTATACATTTATGATAAAGGGTGGCAATGTTTATGTTTCACATACACCTGCATTCTTTAATCTAAAAGAGGCTGACCCTAATGTTGACAGAACAGAAGCATTAAATACCTACAAGGTTGCAACAAGTGTAAATGACACAAGAATGGGTACACTTACAACATCAACTCGTTCATTTATTGCAGGTGACTATGTATCATTTACAATACATACATCATCTTATGAAGAAAATGGAACACCTTATGTAGGTAAGTTGACCAAAGTAATTTTTGGTAATAAAGAAATTTTACCTGCTGAATTTGCAACATATGGTCTTACAGCTGAAGACGGTGGACACTATGGTGTACAAATCACAGAGGATATGTTCAACGCTGCAAGTGGTTTCCTACAAATTCGTGCAGAATTTGTTGGTGTAATTAATGACACTTCTATTAACGTTGCAGGTAAAACTGTAACAGGTGGTTCTTCACAGGTAAGTAAAGATAATAAAACATACACCAGCAGTACAACTAATGTTAAGTATGGCGAAACCTTCTATGTAAAGGCTACACCAAGCACTGGCTACAAGTTTGTTAAATGGGCAGATGGAGATACAAATGCAACTAGAACAATTACCCTAGCTGCTGACGGTAAGAACTATAATGAAAATATGATAACCCCTGTATTTGCAGAAATAGTTAAATATACATTTACTGTTACAACCAGTGCAACTAATGGTAGCATTACAGTAACTGGTGGTACAAAGAATAGTAATGGAACCTATACTGTAGAAGAGGGTAAGTCACTTACATTCTCACAAACACCTGCATCTGGTTATAAGTTTGTAAACTGGACAGTTAATGGTTCAACAAAGACCGGTTCAACTTACAAATATACACCTACAAACAATAATGCTCTATCAGTTACTGCAAACTTCCAGAAATCAACAAGATTAATTTATCTAAATGACTCAGCTACAACTGCTGGTAACGAAAAGTATGCTGCTTGGATTTGGGGTGACGGAATGACAAGTAAATGGGTAGAGTTTACTGACCAAGGATACCACGTTGCTGAAATTCCAGAAGGATATACTAAGATGAAGATTATGAGAAGAGATAAGAACGATACTTCAGCTCCAAACTGGGATGGTTCATATTGGAATGAAAGTAATGATATTACCATTAGTGGTACATTATTCACAATGTACTGGGATAATGAAAAACTAAATGGTACATGGTCAAACTATTCAGGCTAATAACCTTATACTCAAACAAATACTAAACACAGAGTATTTTGTTAAGTAAAAATATTTTTTCAGCCTGTTGACAAATACAACAGGCTGAAAATGGGTTATTTTCTAAAATTGATATAACTCTAACTTGACAAAATATCAATAGTAATGTAGAATTAAACTATTAATTAGGAGATGGAGGTTATTATATGAAAAATCCTTATATTGCTCCCCTTGCTAACGCTGATGATATTGTTACTGATTACGATGTTGTTACAGCTTCTGGTGTAACTACTGCAACAGGTACACAAGAAGGTCTTACACCTGGCTTTGGTGCTGGTGGCAGTGACGATGATAACGGTGACTTCTTCGGCTAAAACACAGGAAGTATTGTTTTTCTAAATTAAATCTAACAGACATAAGTACAGTTTATTTAACTGCTTTGCTTATGTCTGTTTTTGTTTTTGCTCGATATTGTTTTTAAATTAAAGATTTCTACTTATTGCATATTATGCTAACTAAAATTAAACACTAGGAAAGTAAAAAATATAGTATAATAAAACAGGTGATGAAAGATGCCTAAGACATATAAAATAAATGTAGAATAAGTATGGAAAATAAAAGAAGCATAAAAGTACTATAGAAATTATATCACTAATGACATAATTTCACGATATTTGTGCGATGTAACTAAAGAATTTATCTAATAAATACTGATTATTAATACAAATATTAGAATATGCCTAACAAATGATTACTGTTTTTAGAAAGAACAATACCAAACGATTGTTCTTTACACTCGAGTATAATAATATGTATCCATTTTTCAATAAATTTACAACTCTTTTTTGTAAGAAAAGTATTCTTAGGAACAATTTCATAACATTAAATTTTAATAAATATCTTGAAAACCACAAGAAAATAATTTATACTATATACTAGGCTTAACACTAGTTGTTTGAGTTAAAAAATTTGAGTTGGAGGAAATATTATGGAGTTAAATAAAAGACCAGACGATATGGCTCGCATAACTACTAAGGAACAAGCAGAAAAATTTATTGACGAACAAGTTGCTTATGTAAGAGAACAGGTTGGCGACAAAAAGGTTCTACTTGCTTTAAGTGGTGGTGTTGATAGTTCAGTTGTTGCAGCTTTACTTATTAAGGCTATTGGCAAACAGTTGGTTTGTGTTCACGTTAACCATGGTCTAATGAGAAAAGGTGAAAGCGAAGAAGTTGTTGAAGTATTTCGTAATCAGCTTGATGCAAACCTTGTTTATGTTGATGCAACAGAACGTTTCCTTGGTAAACTTGTTGATGTTGATGACCCTGAAACTAAGCGTAAGATAATTGGTGGCGAGTTTATCCGTGTATTTGAGGAAGAGGCTCGTAAAGTGAATGATATTGATTTTCTTGCACAGGGTACAATTTATCCAGATATCATTGAAAGTGATGGTGTTAAGGCACATCATAATGTAGGTGGACTTCCTGAAGACCTTCAGTTTGAATTAGTAGAACCTGTTAAGCTTTTATACAAAGATGAAGTTCGTGTAGTTGGTACAGCACTTGGTTTACCAGATTCTATGGTTCATCGTCAACCATTCCCAGGTCCTGGTTTAGGAGTTCGCTGTACAGGAGCTATAACTAGAGATAGACTAGAGGCTTTAAGAGAGTCAGATGCTATTCTTCGTGAAGAATTCGATAACGCTGGTTTAACATCTCAGATATGGCAGTTCTTTACAGTTGTTCCTGATTTCCGTTCAACTGGAGTTCGTGACGGTAAAAGAGTATTTGACTGGCCTGTAATTATTCGTGCAGTTAATACAGTTGACGCTATGTCTGCAACAGTTCCAGAAATTGATTGGACAGTATTAAAAAAGGTAACTGACCGTATTCTTGCAGAGGTTCCAGGCGTTTGCCGTGTTCTTTACGACCTAAGTCCAAAAGCTCCAGCTACTATTGAGTGGGAATAATTTTGAAGTCACTAAAAGCCCAGTGTTTATGCGGGTTTGTGAAATTTCAAAACACAATTTGATAGCAAAATGATAGCAGACTATCAGACCTCTTTATTCTAAAGAGTACAAATGGTTTGCAAGTAGATTATCTAAAATAAAGTAAAGTAAAGGCATTACTGACTTTAGCAGTCGGTAATGCCTTTTTTGTGGCTCTATGTCAATAGTTGGGGTAATCCCAAATAAGAACAGGGCTCTATGTCAATAGTTGGGGTAATCCCAAAATAAGAAAAACAAGAACAGGCAACAGCAACTAAGCTGTTGCCTCAGAC
>JAXKHT010000071.1:0-5172 GCA_036549705.1 Acutalibacteraceae bacterium
GCTATTTTGTCTGCTAAATCACATAATTTAAGGGCTGCTTCACTTTCGCTAGTGAGACAGCCCCATTGGTTATTATAAGTGTATTTTCTATAAAATTTTAACATTAACATAGGTATCCTCTTTCCCACAAACATAGCCCAATGCTTTTTATCCCTCCCCCCTAGCTTAACAATTTATTACTTTTTTATTAAATGGACATAACAACGAATTTCAACAAAAATAAATAAGATGTTTAGTAAAAAAAGTTGATTTTTATAAATCTCTTTGAAAATGGCAAATATTGTGCTACAATAAAATTAGAATAACGCATTGTAATGGGTTTTTAGAGTGTTTTAGGATACTTTCAAGTTAATTGGTAATATGTTTAAAGTTATAAAGGCAAACAAAAGCCATAGTGCTTTTGTTTACATAGATAATAAAAATTTTTTAAGGAGGATGGATTTATATGAAAATTAAATCTAAAAACCCTAAGAGAGTATTAATCGTATTGCTTTCTATGCTTATTATATTCTCTTGTATGCCGGTTTCAGTAATGTCAGCAAGTGCTACAGATACTGCACCAAATGCTGCACCGGATATTACTGTTACCATTGACAACGGTGAGTCGGTAACTCTTAAAGATGCTGACTCGGACAGCTATTACGAAATAGGTACAGCAGACGAACTTTATGCCTTTGCTTATGCTGTAAACGGTGGTAACACCTCAATTAATGCTAAGCTTACAGAAAACATTGTTGTAAATAGTGTTATAAATTATTGGTTTCCTACTTATGAAAGAGTTTGGGTGCCTATCGGTAATGAAAACAATCCATATAAGGGCAACTTTGATGGTAATGGTAATACTATTTCAGGCTTGTTCTTTTGCGACTATGAATCTAATTATATAGCTCTATTTGGTTATTCTAGTGGTGTTATTAAAAACACTGGTGTTATTAACTCTTATTTTGGTGGTAATCATTGTATAGCTGGTATAACCGGTTATAACACTGGCGTTGTTATGAATTGCTACAATTCAAGCGAAATGAGAAGTATCTATGGTACTATTGGTGGTATAGCTGGTCATAACATAGGTAGCATAATAAATTGCTATAACACTAGTTTAATTTCTAATGCTTATAGTCCTTCTGCTGGTATAGCCGGTTCTTGTCAGGGTGGTACTATCTCACATTGTTACAACACAGGTAGGATAGATAGCCCAGATGGCTATGCTAGTGGTATAGTTGGTATTAGTTATGATGGCGATGCCACAATTACAAACTGCTACAATACAGGAGAAATTCTTGCGTATACTGCAGGTGGTATACTTGGTGCTTATTTGGGTGGAATAATTAAAAATTGCTACAACATAGGCGATATGAATCATTCTTTTATGTAATGAATGGTATAATTGGCACTGATCTTAATGGAAGTGCTTTTGATAACGTCACAAACTGTTACTACCTAGATACTTGTTGTACTAATGACTCCGCAACGCCTGAAGAATGTGATATAGAAATAAAAACAGTTGACCAATTTAAATCTGGTGAGATTGCTTACCTGTTACAAGGTGAACAAGAGGAAGCAGTTTGGGGTCAAACATTAGGTAAAGATATTTATCCAATATTTGGTGGTGCTAAGGTTTACGAGGTAAAAAATTGTGATGATACAGACATTTACAGAAATGAAAATATAAGTATCAGTGAACACGAATTTGAAAATGGATTCTGTAAAGGTTGTAAAACTGGTTATCAACCTGCAATAGATTTAAATTCTGATGGTTATTACGAAATAACAAACGGCGGTCAACTTTACCGGTTTGCTCAGCTTATTAATTCAGGTACAAATACAAATGCCTCCGCTATTCTTATGAATGACATTGTTGTAAACGAGAATCTTCTTGAAAATCTTAATGCTAAAAACATTAGAGAATGGACTCCTATTAACGGTGATCATAATGGTGTGTTTGATGGCAATGGATTTACAATAAGTGGTCTTTATGTTAACAGTGATAATCTAAAAGATGTAGGTCTTTATGGAGAAAACCGTGCCACTGTTAAAAATGTTGGCATAGTTGATAGCTATTATTATGTAACAACTCAAAGTGCTTCTATTGGTGGTGTAGTTGGTAGAAACTACGGTACAGTTGAAGGTTGTTATTTTGACGGTGAGATTGAGTTTTCAGGTGCTGATAGCTATGCAGGTGGTGTAGTCGGTTACAACTCAGGCGAGTGCATTACAGAAAATTGTTACAATCTTGGTAATATAACAAACAGTTATACAGGTGTTGGTGTTACTACTACAGGTGGTATTGTGGGTCATAATTTTGGTGGTACAGTAAAGAACTCCTACAATATAGGTATTGTTACAAATGCAGGTGGTACTAATACAGTTCGTGTGGGATCTATATTAGGTTGTAACTTTGGCTATAATTATGAATCTATGGGTATGGGTGTAGGTTATGCTTATGTTGAAAACTGCTACGCTCTTTATAGTGACATTAATGCAATAGGATATAAGTCTACTATCAATTCAACAATAGACAATATAGTTACAGTTTCTGAAGATGATTTTGCCAGTGGTGAAATCGCCTACAGTCTTAACGGAGATTCTTCTGACGGTATATGGGGTCAAAAAATTGGCAAAGATAATAAACCTGTCTTATATGGAGATAAGGTTTATAAGATTGAAAACTGTAAAGAAGAATTCATTAAATACAGTAATACTTACGAAATTATAGGACATGTTGAAGTTACAATAAAGGGCAAAAATGCTACTTGTACAGAAACAGGGCTAACAGATGGTACAAAGTGTTCTGTTTGCGATGAAATTCTTGTAGAACAAACAGAAATCCCAGCAAAGGGTCACACAAAAGTAACAATCAAAGGTAAAGACGCTACTTGTACAGAAACAGGTCTAACAGATGGTACAAAGTGTTCTGTTTGTAATAAAACTCTTGTTGCTCAAAAGGAAATCCCTGCAGAAGGACATAAAAAAGTAACAATCAAGGGTAAAGACGCTACTTGTACAGAAACAGGCTTAACAGACGGTACTAAGTGTTCTGTTTGTAGTAAAACTCTTGTTGAACAAAAGGAAATCCCTGCAGAAGGACATAAAAAAGTAACAATAGAAGGTAAATCTGCTACCTGTACAGAAACAGGTCTAACAGTAGGCACAAAATGCTCTGTTTGTAACATAACTCTTGTTGCTCAGGAGATAATTCCTGCAATAGGTAAGCATAACTATGTGAATGATTATTGTACAGTTTGTGGTATTAAAGAAGAAAAGAGAATTTACTTTATCCCATCAACAAACTGGAAAGATGCAAATGCAAGATTTGCTGCTTACTTCTTCGGTGGTAACAGTGGTGAAGCTTGGGTATCACTAACAGCTACATCTGATGGTATGTACACAGGTGTAATGCCAAAGGGCTATACAAATGTTATATTTGTAAGAATGAACCCAGCAACAACAGAAAACAACTGGAACAATGGAACTAAGTGGAATCAGACAGCGGACTTAACAATTTACGGTAACTGTTTTACACTAACATCAACAGCTTGGGATAATGGTACAGGTACTTGGAAAACAATAGATAATCCAACAGTACCAACAGAACCAACTACCCAACCTACAACAAATCCAACAGCTGAAAATAATATCTACTTTGTTCCATCAACAAACTGGAAAGAAGCAAACGCAAGATTCTCTGCTTATTTCTTTAATGGTTCATCAGAACCACAGTGGGTATCGCTAACAGCTAACTCTAAGGGTCAATATGTAGGTACAATGCCAACAGGCTATAAGAGTGTAATCTTTGTAAGAATGAACCCAGATACAACAAATAATAACTGGGACAATGGAACTAAGTGGAATCAGACAGCAGACCTAACAATTAACGGTAACTGCTTCACATTAAACTCAGGTGAATGGGACGGTGCTAATGGTACATGGTCAACAATTGTTGAACCAACAGTTCCACCAACAAACCCTCCAACAGATAAGCCTACAGTTCCACCTACAAATCCTCCAACAGATGAGCCTACAGTTCCACCTACAACCCCTCCAACAGAAGCCCCAACTGAGGCTCCTACACAGGCTCCAACAAAACCAGCTAGTTACTCTGTAACAGGTGATATTGAACTAAAGCTAACACCATGTGGAACAAATAAGGTTAGAGGTACAATAGTTCTTCAACCTGGTACATATAAGTTTAAGCTAAATAATTACGGTACACTTCTAGGTTATGGTAAAACATTTACTGACTCTACAAAGGGCTTGACATTTAAGAGTACTTTCAGTAGCTTCTGTACAATTAACGCTACAGGCGGTACATATACATTCCAAGTAAGCACAGATAAAAATGCACTTGTTGTTAATTACGACAGCAATTTACCAGAAGAGTATCTTGTAGGTGATATTAACACAATTTTAACCCCTGTTGCAGGTAAACCACTTGCTATTGGTGCTACATATTTGGAAGCTGGCACATACCAGTTCAAGATTTCTGACAATACAGTAATTCTTGGTAATGGTAGTTCTTGTACAGATGGCACAGCAGGTAGATCTGTATCATTCAAAGACACTTATAGTAAATACTACACACTAAATGCTACAGGTGGTACATATACATTTACATACTACACTAGCACACAAAAGCTAATCATTGGTTGTGTTCAAAATGTTGATGAGGCTAATGATGATGTACATATTTCTGGCGACATCAAACTTGTACTAAATGACAACAATGGTGAAAGTAACATTGCTACAGGCAAAGTTACTTTAACAGAGGGTAAATACTCATTTAAGGTTTACAATTATGGCGTTGCATATTGCTCTGGTTCAACAATTAACAACACAGGCAAAAAAACACTAAAGAGTACTTACACAAAGAATGTAACACTTTTTGCAAACGGTGGCACATATGAGTTTACTTTCAATAAAACAACTGGTGAGTTAGTTGTTGAGAGTGTGTGATAATAGTTAGATTTAGGTTTAAATTAGTTTTATCATTAAAAAAATAAAATCTAACAAATAGTGGCTCTATGTCAATAGTTGGGGTAATCCTAAAATAAGAAAAGTAAGAACAGGCAACGGCAACTAAGCTGTTGCCTGTCGCTGATTAGAGAAAATATGTATAATTCTATTTCTAAAACGCTTGAAGTTACGATAACCGTAAGCATTGCGTTTAAGAAC
>JAXKHT010000008.1:0-12669 GCA_036549705.1 Acutalibacteraceae bacterium
AAAATTTAAATTTTTTCAAAAAACTTTTTTAATCTTTTAATCTGAATTTTATAGCTTTAATTCTATGGATATAAGTTTCTTTAAACAATAAAACTGTCAAATACAACACCCTATAAAAAACAAAAAAGCAGGGCAAATGCTCTGCTTTCAATGTTTAGTTTAAGAATGTTGCTGAATTAAGCTGATGCGTTTAGCTTGCGGGCTAGTGCAGACTTGCTTCTAGCAGCAGTGTTCTTGTGAAGAATACCCTTGCTAACTGCTGTGTCAATCTTCTTAACTGCAAGACGAACTGCTTCTGCCTTATCTGCTGCGTTAGTATCGATTGCAATATGAGCATTCTTAACAGATGTTCTTAGAGCTGACTTGAAAGCCTTGTTTCTTGCATTTTTTGTTGCTGTAACCTTAACTCTCTTCTTAGCTGATTTTATGTTTGGCATCTAGTGCACCTCCTTTGCCCATTCTCATGTATTGAATATATTAACATTTTATAATTAAAATTGCAAGTGTTTTTTTGACTTTTTTCATATTACTAAAAATTTTTATAGTAATTATATGAAATGGAAAAACTATACCCAAAATTTGGTGAAAATATCTACATAAACTACTTAAATTTCCAGTGTTTAAGGTAGTAAATTAAAACGAATACAGAAACAACTCTTATTATCCATACATATATACCACCCATCAAATTAAGGTGTGGCATCAACTGGTTTAAAAACCACCAAATTCCCATAAGCACAAAATATATTCCTGCTACTAATAAAATACGCTGTTCTTTCTTGTTAGTTGCAAAAAAAGCAGAAATGCCCCCGAAATAGCAAAAGCTACAGCATATAAATAACCTATCATAATGTCAATCCCATCTGGTTTATACTCTATTATTTAACCCAACACGGTTGCTTCTTTGCTTTTTTCTTTTACTGCGTTTACTATTTTTCTCGTTTTTAGGTTTTTTAGGCTTGCTGAAAAATAAACATATTGCAAGATAGCCACCAAAAACCAGTACCCCTGCATAATGCACCCACTGCATAGCCTCTGTGCCAGGGAAAAGCTGTGTAAAAAGATAGTCAGCCATTATCCACACACCTTCAAATATAAAAAACAGTGCAACAGGTCTAAAAAGCGGTAAATGCCTAAAGGTAGGGGTAAACAGTATAATTGCTATTATTAAACAAATTGCCGCCGATAATATAGCTATTAGCATATAAATAACCCCTTTCTATATTTTTAATGCTAGTATTAATATTCATATTTAATTATGAACAGCTTTCTTAATATATAGTACACTTTTATGCTAATCTTCATCTAACCAGCTGTACTACAACATAAGCTATTCTAATTACAAAACTGTACATAATATAGTATAAATAAAAATAGACCTGTAGTCAATATATAATTAGTGCATTATGGTTATATAAAGCTGGTTTATCCTTGCAAATAGCAAAAGAAAAAGCAAACAAAAACAAACCTTACAAGTCCCTTTACACATTATTTGCAAAGTATAACATTAATAATAAATGTGAAAACAATCATTAACAATTAGTTTACACCATTAACAATTAGTTTACAAACATATCCTTGACAAAATTGGGAATTGGTGGTACATTATAATTACGTTAGCACTCAAACAACACGAGTGCTAAACAAAGTGTTTAGAGGTGATACTGGTGGATTTGCCTGTAAGAAAAAGCAAAATTCTTAATGCTATTATCAAGCAATATATCGCCACCGGTGAGCCATTGGGTTCTAAAATGTTGCTGGATTATCTTGATTTTTCAGTATCTTCAGCTACAGTTAGAAACGAAATGGCTAGTCTTTCAGAAATGGGTTATTTAATACAGCCCCATACATCTGCTGGGCGTGTGCCTACTCATTTGGGATACAGATATTATCTTGACCATTTGATAGAGCCTATAGAGTTAGCTTCAAGAGAACGCAGGGCAATAGATGATATTTTAACAAATTCTGCTGATGACCCCGAGCATATACTTAACAAGGGTGCAGAGATACTCTCTCAGCTTACAGGCTATGTTGCTGTAAGCACTACCCCACCAACAGACGACACTACTATTCAGCGTGTAAGAATATTGCAAATAAGTAAGCATACAACTATGATGGTTCTTATAACCTCTAAGGGTATGGTAAAAAACAGACTGTTTAGATGTGATTATAATGTTGATGACAATGTTTTGGCTATGTTCGAAAAGGCATTAAATGAAATGCTTTGCGGTATAAATCTAAGCTATGTAACCACTGCTTTTATTCAAACTGTTGCAGTAGCCTTGGGGGATATAATGATATTAATGCCACAGGCGTTGCTGGCTGTTATGGAAGCATCAAAAGAGGCAAAGGATATTAACATAGTAAACTATGGTTTATCTAACCTTTTGCAGACAGGTGAATTTAATGTTCAGGAATTAAAAGGTATCTACAGATTTTTACAAGATGTTTCTGCACAGGAAAAATTGTTACTGAAACATCATAACAGAATTTCTACCTATATTGGTACGGAATCAGGTGTGCAAGACCTGCAATCTACTGCTATGGTGGTTTCTCGTTATAGTGTGCAAGACACAGAGGCAGGTGCGTTGGCTGTTATAGGGCCTGTAAGAATGAACTACACATCGGTTATAGCTTATACCGATTATATTTCGCAAATGTGTGGAAAGCTTATAACAGAGCTTTTGGAATAAGTTATACATTATAAATTTGAAATTAATCTATAAGGATTGGTGATAAAATGAGCAAAAAGGAAAACAAAAAGGCTAAAGAGCAAGAAGCTGAGGTAACAACAGAAGAAACTGAAGAAGCCGAAGCAACAGAGCCTGTAGCCGAAGAAGAAAAGCAAGAAGAAACTGCTGAAAGCAAACTTGAAAACGAGCTAAAAGCTAAAACAGATGCTTATTTAAGACTTGCTGCAGAATATGAAAATTACCGCAGAAGAACAACAGCAGACAAAGCAAACATTTACAGCGACGCAACAGCAAAGGCTATTAAGGAATTGTTACCTATTGGTGACAGCTTGGATATGGCTGTTAAGTCTGTTGAAAATGCACCAGATGAATATAAAAAGGGCTTAGAGCTTATTTGTAATCAGTTTAAGGCTTCTTTGGAAAAATTAAATGTTGAAACCTTTGGAGAGGTTGGCGACCAGTTTAACCCAGAGCTTCATAACGCTGTTATGAAAATAGAAGATGAGTCACTGGGCGAAAATACATTGGCACAGGTTTTCCAAAAGGGTTACAAATGTGGCGATAAAATTATAAGACACGCAATGGTACAGGTTGCAAATTGCGATTAATTAAAAACTATGTAAAAAAGTGTGGATAAAAAACTTCACCTTGTTTATATATAAATTATAGAAATAACATTATTATTTAGAAAGATATTATTGGAGGAAAATTTATTATGGCAAAGACAATTGGTATTGATTTAGGTACAACAAATTCATGTGTAGCAGTTATTGAAGGTGGCGAGCCTGTAGTTATTGCAAATGCAGAGGGTGCAAGAACAACTCCTTCTGTTGTTGCTTTCTCAAAAACAGGCGAAAGACTTGTTGGTCAGGTTGCTAAAAGACAGGCTGTAACTAACCCAGATAAAACAGTTTCTTCTATTAAAAGAGAAATGGGTACAGATTATAAAGTAAATATAGACGGCAAAAGCTATTCTCCACAGGAGATTTCAGCTATGGTTCTTGCAAAGCTAAAGGCTGACGCAGAGGCTTACCTTGGCGAAAAAGTTACTCAGGCTGTTATTACTGTTCCTGCTTACTTTACAGACGCTCAGCGTCAGGCTACTAAGGACGCAGGTAAAATTGCAGGTCTAGATGTAAAGAGAATTATTAACGAGCCAACTGCTGCTGCTCTTTCTTATGGTATTGATAAGGAAACAGACCAAAAGGTTATGGTATATGACCTTGGTGGTGGTACATTCGACGTATCTATTATCGAGATGGGCGACGGTGTACAGGAGGTTCTTGCAACAGCAGGTAACAACCGTCTTGGTGGTGACGACTTCGACCAGAGAGTTATTAACTGGATGGTATCAACATTTAAGGCAGAGCAGGGTGTAGACCTAACAGCTGATAAAATGGCTATGCAAAGATTAAAGGAAGCTGCTGAAAAGGCTAAGATTGAGCTTTCTGGCGTTACTTCAACAGCTATTAACCTACCATATATTACAGCAGACGCTACAGGCCCTAAGCACCTTGACCTAACTCTTACAAGAGCTAAGTTTAACGAGCTTACAGCTGACCTTGTAGAAAACACAATGATTCCTGTAAGACAGGCACTTAACGACAGTGGTTTGAACATTAGCGACATTAACAAGGTTCTTATGGTTGGTGGTTCTTCAAGAATTCCTGCTGTACAGGAGGCTGTTAAGAACTTTATCGGCAAAGACCCATTTAAGGGTATTAACCCAGATGAGTGTGTTGCTATTGGTGCTGCTATTCAGGCTGGTGTACTTGGTGGCGAGGTTGACGGTCTACTACTTCTAGACGTTACTCCACTTTCACTTGGTGTTGAAACAATGGGTGGCGTTGTGACAAAGGTTATCGAGCGTAACACAACTATTCCTACAAAGAAAAGCCAGATTTTCTCAACAGCTGCAGATAATCAGACACAGGTAGAAATCAATGTTCTACAGGGTGAGCGTGAATTTGCAAGAGATAACAAACAGCTTGGTCTATTTGCTCTAACAGGTATTGCTCCTGCTATGAGAGGTGTACCACAGATTGAGGTTACATTTGATATTGACGCAAACGGTATTGTTAATGTATCAGCTAAAGACCTTGGCACTGGTAAAGAGCAGAAGATTACAATTTCTTCTAACACAAATATGTCTAAGGAAGAAATTGACAAGGCTGTAAGAGATGCTGAACAGTATGCTGCTGAGGATAAGAAGCGTCGTGAAGAGGTAGACACAAAGAACGAGGCTGAAAATATGTGCTATCAGGCTGAAAAGCTAGTAAAGGACAGTGGCGACAAGCTAAGCGATGCAGACAAGGCTACTATCAATGAAAAGGTAAGTGCTACAAGAGCTGTACTACAGCAGAATGATGTTGCTGCTATTAAGGCTGCTTCTGAAGATATGCAGAAGGCTGTTTACGAAATTTCTGCAAAGCTATACCAGCAGGCTAACCCACAGGGTGCTCCTGATATGGGTAATGTGGGAGATATGGGCGATATGGGTGGTACTCAGGCTGACCCTAACCCAGTTGATGACAACGGCAACGACGGTAACGTTTACGATGCTAACTTTACAGATGTAGAATAATTTCTTTCAAAAAAGAATAGATTTTAGTTGTATTATGTAGTATAATAGAACGGTGATTGTGTAGTAAACAGGGCAGGATTTACTTCTGCCCTGTTACTGATAATTAAATCTTAATGAAGATTTATAAGGATTATATGCTACCTAATGATATTCTATAAAAAAGCAGTCATTTGTCTGCTTTTTTATAGTGTATTATTATACTTGGCTGTATAACTTATATGGCTTATTTTAATTATAGAAATTTTAATTGACAGGAGGCATTTGCTTGGCTAATAAGCGAGATTATTATGAAGTGATGGGTGTGTCGAAGAACGCTTCTGACGACGAAATAAAAAAAGCTTTTAGAAAACTTGCAAAGCAATATCATCCCGACCTTAACCCTGGCAACAAAGAAGCCGAGGCTAAATTTAAAGAAGTTAACGAAGCATATGAGGTGCTTTCTGATAAAGAGAAAAAGGCAAGATATGACCAGTTTGGACACGCAGGCGTAGACCCAAGCTATAGTGCTGGTGCTGCTGGTGGTAGTCCATTTGGCGGAAGCCCATTTGGTCAAAATATAGATTTAGATGATATATTCAACAGCTTTTTCGGTGGCTTTGGTGGCACAGGCAGACGCTCTGCTAATCCAAATGCTCCTCGTAAGGGCAGTAATATAGAAACAACAATAATGGTATCCTTTGAGGAGGCTGCAAAGGGCTGTAAAAAAACTATTACATATACTAACGAAAGTGTATGTAGCGACTGTAACGGTTCTGGTGCAGCAAGAGGTACTTCTCCAAAGGTTTGCCCTGCTTGTAATGGTACAGGACAGGTGCAGGTTAACCAAAGAACACCTTTTGGCGTTGTAAGAACATCAAAAACCTGTGATGCTTGTGGCGGTAAGGGTAAAAAAATAGAAACACCTTGTTCCGCTTGTCACGGTTCTGGCAAGGTGCGTAAAAAGCGTACAGTTGACGTTGACATTCCAGCAGGTATTAACGGAGAAATCCTACAGGTTTCTGGTCACGGTAACGCTGGTATAAACAATGGTCCATACGGTGACCTTCATGTAAGAGTTGTAGTAAGACCTCACGAGATTTTCGAAAGAAGAGGGGACGACATTTGGTGCGAAATGCCAATTACCTTTACTCAGGCTGCATTAGGTGCAGAGGTTATTGTTCCTACTATTGACGGTAAGGTAAGCTACAATATTCACGAGGGTACTCAGCCAAACGATATATTCAAGCTAAAAGGCAGAGGTGTTACCCATTTGGGTAGCAAAAACCGTGGTGACCAGTATGTAAAGGTTGTTATAGAAGTGCCTAAGCACCTTAGTGCAAAGCAGAAAGAATTACTTAGAGAATTTGACGGCACAGCTACAGACAGAAACTATGGCAAACGCAGTGGATTTTTCGATAAACTAAAGAAAATGTTTGGCGAATAAAAACAAGTATAAACAATAAAACTAAGGGTGTGTTACAGTGGAGTGGACAGAGGTAAGTATAACAGTACCAATAGAAAAGGTAGACACAGCAGGAGATATTGCACAAATGGTAGTACCATATGGCATTTATATTGAGGATTACTCTATGCTGGAGCACGAGGTTGAGGAGATTGCACATATCGACCTTATTGATGAGGATTTGTTACAAAAAGACAGAACCAAAGGCATTGTGCATATTTATATTAGCCCAGAGGATAACCCTTTGGAGGCTGTGGCTTTCTTAACAGAGCGTTATAACTCTGCTGAAATTCCTTTTGAAATAAATACAAACGGTTGCGAAGAACAAGACTGGCTTAACAACTGGAAACAATATTTTAATCCTATTGAGGTAGGAGAAAAAATCCTTATTCGCCCAACTTGGCGAGATAAGTACGACCCAAAGGATAGAGTAGTGTTAAATCTTGACCCAGGCTTGGCTTTTGGCACAGGAACTCACGAAACTACTCGACTATGCTTACAGGCTGTTGAAAAGTACACAAATGCAGACACTACAATACTAGATGTTGGCTGTGGCAGTGGTATTTTGGCTGTGGCATCACTTTTACTTGGTGCAAAAAGTGCAGTAGGTGTAGACATTGACGAAACTGCTGTAAAAACAGCAAAGGAAAATGCACAACTTAATGGTGTTCAGGATAAATTTACTGTTCTTGCAGGTAACCTTACAGACAAGGTTCAGGGTAAATTTACCTTGGTGGCTGCTAACATAGTTGCAGATGCAATTATTATGCTGTCTAAGGATATTAAAAACTTTATGTATGAAGACTCTGTTTATATTATGAGTGGTATAATAGATACCAGAGTAGATGATGTGCTTAATGCAATAGAAGATACCTTTGAGGTAACAGAAAAGCTATTAGAAAATGGCTGGTGCTGTTTAGTAGCTAAATTAAAGAAATAAGAAAAAGAGGTAACTATAAATGGGCGAATGTTCACATAACTGTGGTAGCTGTAGCGAAAATTGCAGTTCCAGACAAGAACCACAGGACAGATACGATAAATTAAATGAATACAGCAGTGTTAAAAAGGTTATTGGCATTATAAGCGGTAAAGGCGGAGTAGGCAAAAGTATGGTTACCTCTATGCTGGCTGTACTGTTTAACCGTAAGGGCTATAAGGTAGCTGTGCTAGATGCAGACATTACAGGCCCATCAATACCAAAAGCCTTTGGTATAAACCAAAGAGCAACAGGCTGTGACAAGGGCATAATCCCTGCTGTAACCTCAACTGGAATAGATGTGGTATCTACAAATATGTTTTTACCTAACGAAACCGACCCTACAGTATGGCGTGGCCCTGTTATCTCTGGCACTGTTAAGCAGTTTTGGTCAGAGGTTATATGGGAAAACGAGGACTATATGTTTGTTGATATGCCACCAGGAACAGGTGATGTTGCCTTAACAGTATTCCAAAGCATACCACTTAGCGGTATTGTAATAGTAACATCTCCACAGGATTTGGTTACAATGATAGTTGAAAAGGCTGTTAAAATGGCAAATATGATGGATATTCCTATACTGGGCATAGTAGAAAACAACAGCTATTTTGTTTGCGACCAGTGCGACAAAAAGCACTATATCTATGGCGAAAGCAAAATAGACGAAATTGCAAAGGGCTATGAAATACCTGTACTGGGCAAACTTCCAATAGAGCCTAAGTTAGCTAATTTAGTAGACAACGGATTAATAGAAATGTTTACAGGTGATTGGCTGGACAATGGTGTAGAGCAGATTATTAGTGCTGTTTAACATAAAAGCAGACTAATATATAAACACTACACAAAACAATTACAAACAATAAAAAATAATTCCTATCCCCCACCCCAAGCAATGGCTTAACGCTGTTGTTTGGGGTGGAATTCATTTTAAGCAAGACCGTGCAAAAGCATATAAAGCAAGGTAAAACACTAACAATTTATATCGTTAATATGCACTTAAAAAACAGGTAAAATTTGTGCAATAAGTGAGTTGCCCAAACAAGTAAAAGGTGATACAATATAACTACAGGTATAATTGCTAATATTATATTTTATAAAGGAGGTCTTTCTATGAAAATGACCAAAAAGTTCATCTCGTATTTACTTGTTTTTTTAATGGTATTCAGCTCTTTTACCATTTTGCCTAGTGAATTTTTCCATTCGGCAATGGTATATGCTGTTGAACTGTTAACAGTAGAATCTCAGGCAAAAAGAACTTACAAAGAGGGCGACTTTTCTTATTCTATAATTAATGATAATGAAGTAGAAATTGTAAGCTATAACGGTGTAAGTACAGATATAGTTATCCCCGATGTAACTACAGGTAGCAAATCTCAGTTACTTGCCAATAAAAAGGTAACTGCTATAGGAGAAGAAGCCTTTTATGGAATACCTATTACTTCTGTAACCTTTGGTAAAAATATTACAGATATAGGTGACAATGCGTTTTATAAAAATACAGTGGTGACCAGTGTAGATTTATCTGTATGTACAAATCTAGCAACAATAGGCGACGAAGCATTCTATGAAAATAGTGCGTTAACAACTATAACATTGCCTGATAGCTTAGAGGTAATAGGTAATAAGGCGTTCTATAATTGTAAAAAACTTACAAATCTAAAAACAGGCAATAAGATAACTGATATAGGAAAATATGCTTTTGCTTACTGTACCAGTCTAAGTGATGTAAATATTCAAGGTGGCAATGGTACTGCTATTGGTTACAATGCTTTCTATAATTGTAAAGAATTAATAACTGTAACTTTGGGAAGTGGTGTAGAGTATATAAATTACGAGGCTTTTAGAAATTGTACAAAACTAAAAGGATTAACAATACCCAACACTGTAATAAACATTGGCGTTAATGCCTTTTATGATTGTGCTGTATTGGAAAAAATAACAATTCCAGACAGTGTTCAAGCTATAGGTAGCTGTGCATTTGCTAATAATAAGGCACTAAAAAGTGTAAGTATAGGAAGTGGCTGTTCATTTATTGAATCCAATGCTTTTGATGGTGATACAGCAATAGAAAGTTTTACATTATCAAAAAACAATAGTACATATTCCAGTGATGATGGTGTATTGATGAATAAAAGCAAAACAGCAATCATTTTGTTTCCAAAAAGTAAAAGTGGCACATACACAATACCTAATACTGTTAAAGCCATAAAACCAGAAACTTTTAAGGACTGTACAAAAATAACAGGTATAGTAATAGGTGATGGCATTATATCAATAGGTGATAGTGCTTTTAACGGGTGTACAAATCTAGCAAAAGTAACCTTTGGTAAAAAAATAACATCTATAGGTGCCAATGCATTTAGGAATAATAAATCATTGAAAGAAGTAGATCTTTCTGCTTGTTCTTGGTTAACAACAATAGGAAACTATGCTTTTAACGAAAATAATGCACTTGAATTGCTAAAATTACCTAACAGTCTACAAACTATTGGAGATTGTGCTTTTATTCACTGCGACAAGTTTACCACACTAGAAATAGGGTTTAATATTACAAGTATAGGAAAAGATGCCTTTTACAGTTGTGACAGCTTAACCACTGTAAATATAAAGGGTGGCGATAACGCAACTATTAGCGAAAATGCCTTCTATTATTGCCCAGCAATGAAAAGCCTAACTATTGGCGATGATATAAATTCTATTGGTATCAACGCATTTGCTGCCTGTAGTAACTTGGAAACTGTAACAATAGGTAGTGGCTGTACAAAAATAGATTCATCCGCATTTAATTCTGATATATCTTTAAAGAGTATTACTGTATCTAACGACAATACAGGTTGCTCCAGTATTAACGGAGTGTTGTTTAACAAAGAACAAACCGAAATTATTTTAGTTCCACCTTGTATTAGCGGTGCATTTACAATACCAGACACTGTTACAGAAATAAAACCACGTTGCTTTTTTAACTGTGACAACTTAACCGAGGTAATAATTGGTAACGGTGTACAAACAATCGGTGCTAGTGCTTTTAAGGATTGTGAAAGTCTAGCTAAGGTAACCTTTGGTAAAAACATAACAACCATAGATTCTGAAGCTTTTAGATATAATGATTTACTACAAACTGTAGACCTATCAGTATGCACAGCATTAACCCATATAGGCTCCAACGCATTTGAAAGCAATGACTTACTTAAAACTGTACTATTTCCAGATAGCTTAGAAGAAATATCTGAACAGGCTTTTGATAATTGTGATAGCCTTACAAAAATAGAACTAAAAAATAATTTATCATTTATAGGAGCTTCTGCTTTTTATGATTGTGATAAACTTAAAACTGTAAATTTCGAAAATTGTAATAATGCTGTTATTAGTGACTATGCATTTTTTTCTTGTGATAATTTGTCTAATTTGACAATAGGCAACGGTATAAAGTCTATTGGTAATTATGCTTTTAGATTTTGCACTAGTATAGCAACCTTAGAGATAGGTAATGATGTAGAAATTATTGGAAAGTACGCTTTTAGTTGTTGTGATTTTTTAAGCAAAGTAATAATTGGTACTGGAATTAAATCTATAGGCTATAATGCTTTTCAAGTAAGATACTATGGGTCTAGTAATAAACTAAAAGAAATACAGATACTGGGTAAAAATTTAAAAACCTTGAATACCTATGCTTTCCCAAATACATCTTCTTGTAATATATATTGCTGTAAAAATTCAAATACACATCAACTTCTTAACAGTAACAGCTATAGGTATATAAAATTCTTTTCAGAGGTTTATCCAACTAACATTAAGGTTAATGGTGTTTTAATAGATGGGTTTGATAAAAATACCAAAGAATATACAGTTTATGTAGATAATATAATAAATGTGGCTATTGTTCCTATGTTTGAAAGAAACAACATAACCTATAAACTTTATGTTAAAGACAATGTGTATACAATGAACATTTTTAACGAAAATAATCTATTTGGCGGTACATATAAAATAACTGTAAAAAATACCGGCAATATCTATCCTAGTAAAATTACTGTTAACGGTGTTTCATTAAAAGACTTTAAGCCAGCAACCACTGAATATACAGTTTATTTAGATGATATTAACAACGTTGAGATTAAGCCAGTATTTGCAAATAATACTACTATCTACAAAGTTACAGCTAAAGATAATGTATATACAATAGGTGTATTTGATAAAAATAATGAACAAATAAATACATATAAAATAACTGTAAAAAATTTAAATGACATTCCACTAACTGGTATTAAAGCCAACGGTATTTCTGTAGAAGATTTCAATATTAAAGCCAAGGAATATTTAATATATTTATATAATATTAAAAATGTTAATATTGTACCTGTATTTAAAAATACCGATTTTAGCTATAAAGTTACAAAAACAGATGGTGTATATACACTAAATCTATTTGACCAAAATAATACTTATGTTTGTGAATATACAATAAATGTAAAAAGAGATGGCTATGTTATTTCTGGTAGTAATCTAAACGAAGCATTAAGTCAAAGTTATTCTACCTATGTTTGTAGAACTCTAAAATTGAAAGCAGGTACATATAAGTTTAAAGTAACCTACCGAGAACAGGAGTATGGTTATAATATAACCTTTACTGACACCTGCAAGGGTATAACTTTAAGCGAGAAATATAAAAAAGATATAACCTTAAACGCTACTAGTGGTTTGTACACATTTAAATTTAACACAGAAACACATAAACTTACAGTTGAATATAGTAAACTATGGTAATGTAATTATTTATATAATTTATAACCCTACAATTCCCCCACCCCAAGCAATGGCGTAAAGCTGTTGTTTGGGGTGGAGTTTATTTTAAGCAAGACCGTGCAAAAGCATAAAACAAGGTGAAATGCTAACAATTTATATCGTTAATATGCACTTAAAAAACAGGTAAAATTTGTATAATAAGTGAGTTGCCTAAACAAGTAAAAGGTGATAC
>JAXKHT010000009.1:0-3720 GCA_036549705.1 Acutalibacteraceae bacterium
TACAAGAATATTATACCACTAATCAATTCAATAGTCAACGCTTTTTGTCTTAATCACAGCCAAAAAGGGAGATTATAACATTAATTTGCGATTTTAGAAAATTCGCTTAATAATGTTTCTATTTTAGAAAATGTGTTATTACAAAAACGGAACTGGTTCCGTTTTTGATATAACTTTAAGTTTGATGTCACTTATCTCTGTAATGTGAGCCACACTGAATAATTTGAATAGTGTTCCCCACTATACGGTAAACGATACGATTTTTATCGTCTATTCGTCTACTCCAATAGTCTGATAGGTCACCTGAAAGGTGTTCAGGTTTTCCAATGCCATCATAACCGTTACGGTCAATATCGTCAATTAGCTTTAGGATACGCTTTAAGGTCTTTTTGTCTTGAGTTTCCCAATAAGTGTAATCTTCCCAAGCTTCATCTGAAAAAGCCTTAATCATTATCGTTTATTACTCCTACTTCGTGTATAGTGCCACCTGTTTGTTCCATTTGAGCAGCCGAGCGTCTTAAACGCTCCATATTAGTTGCTGAATAAAATGGGTCATTGGCAGTGATTTCAAAAGGAATGCGTTTTTCTCTGCCTACCTTTACTAAAAACATTGTAATTGCAGTGGACATATTAAGTCCCATTTCCTTTAGAGCCTGTTCAGCGTTGTTCTTTATATCTTCCTCGATACGAAAATTAACTTGTGTCATAAAATCAACTCCTTTCGTTATTATATATTATACCACTTTGTATATACATTGTCAAGTGTTTGCTATGTTTTTTTATAAATAATATATGCTGTAAAAACGGAACTGGTTCCGTTTTTACACTAATTGTGAACAATTTACTTGATATTTAAATAATATCGGTTATTTGAATAACTACCATCATCTTTTGTTATGTATTTAGCTATTATTACTTTTTTATTTTTTAGTTCATTCATTATTTCAAAAGTTTGACTTCTTGTTGTTCTTGATTGTGCAGATATTTGATTATAACTAATTTCGCAATATTCATTATCACCTATCCAATAGTTTATAAAAGCATATAGCCTTATTCCTCTTGGTCTTAACCCATAACTGAAAATATTATTATCAATGTTTACCCAAGTATCATCTTCTAATAATTCATATTGATAAACTCCAGGAAGATGATTCTTAGAGGAGAGATGTCGAGTTTTATTTAAAATAATATCTAATTCACATAGCTTATTTATAGCTTTTTGTAGAGTAGGAATAGACTTAATTCCAGTTATGCTTTGCAAATCCTTTTGCTTTATTGAAATTTTTCCATTGTTTTGATTTTTTAACTGGTATAAAGCTAACACTGTACTCCATTCTGAAGATGAAAGATTGCTCTGGAAAATACTTTGAGGTATTTTAAAATATTTTTTATTCATAATATCGCTCCTAAAAATTTATAGTTGATTAAATTTACAATATTTCTATTTTTGAAAATGTGTTATATCAAAAAAACGGAACCAGTTCCGTTTTTTAGGAACTCACTCTTTAACCAGCTTGTAAAAAGTAGTTCTTTTAACACCAGTTAAACGCATTGCTTCAGTTGCAGTTATTTCATTGTTCTGCCATCGCTGATAAACCTCGTCCCAGTTATCAGGCTTTTCTATTACAGGTCTGCCAAAGGCTACACCGTTACTTTTGGCAACAGCAATACCCTCGGCTTGTCTTTTCTTAATTGCTTTGCGTTCGTTCTCTGCAAAACTACCGAGAACCTCAATCAGAATATTCTCCACCATTTCAAACACCCATTCTTGTCCTGATGGAGGCTCAAGCATTGTTGTTGGTATATCTAAAACCTTAACTCTGATTTTGTTTTTTCTGAAATATTCCATCTCTGCTTTAATATCCTGTTTGTTTCTGCTTAATCTGTCAAGAGATGATACAACAAGGGTATCACCAGGACGGAGCATATTATGCTTTAGAGCTGTGTAGCCAGTGCGTTCTAAGTCCTTGCCACTCTCTTTGTCGGTAATTATATCTCGTTCATCAGCACCCATATTCTTAAAGGCTATAATCTGTCTGTCGAGGTTCTGTTCTTTGGTGCTAACTCTTGCGTAGTAGTATGTTCTGCTGTTATTCATAAAATCACTCCTTTGCAAAAAAACGGAACTGGTTCCGTTTTTTATGTTCGTTAATGTGGTTGCACTTTGCGAATGTTTATAAAGTGCCGTACACCACTTTTTTGAATGGGAAAATCGGATATTTTTAGCGTGTTCAATAACCTTTACCTTTCCGAATAGACGAATATATTTATATAACAAAAATCAAAATTTTCGCATAGACACTCAAGCAATATTTCTTTAAGCTATTGTAAATCAATCGCAGTTATGGTATATTGATTTTGTTATTGTTTTATGCGTTCAGGATATTCTTAACGAATGTCCGTAATCTCCACATTTGCACGGTGTGGAGATTATTTTTTTCTCCAAAAACAACGCAAATATAGTTGTCATTAAAATTCACCTACCAGCATTTCTGTGTATAGCATACTCTTTAGGTATCCAGTGATGTTGTGTATGGTGTATTCGTCTTTTATATCCATAAACTTATCAATTACGGTATATAGCAAATCTCGCAGTGATAGTCCATAGGTGTCATTTCTAGTTGATAGTTTAATCAAGTTATGTATATCGTTTTCGCTTATTTTTTCTGTTCTGTGGGTAAAAGGTTTTGTAGCAAGGCTAATTAACGCTGTTACGGCTGTATGATACAAAGCGTTAAATGATTTATGTGGTGAAGACATTATATCATCGTAATAACTTAATTCTTTTATTCTTTCTACTAGTTTATCTGTCTTACTTTTCTTTCTAATACTTACCTTACTATAACTAGATGAGATATGATACTTATTTAGAGATATATTTTTGTTATATACTTTGTTATTGTTATTATTGTCGCAATTTTGAATGTCGCAAATTTGTGTATTGAGGGTGTATTCTCTCTTGCTGTTTGTGTCTTTATTTTGTGCATTTGTATTTTTGGTGTCTTTATTTTGTGAAATCGGTGCAGACTGGTCAGCCTTGTTGTTTGGAGATGTATTGTTATTATTGTCACAATTCTGTGTGTTCTGTGCGTTTTCTTCCTCGTTGTTTGTGTTCTGATTTTGTTGTTCTGTACCTTGTGTATCTTGATTTTGTGAACTCGTAAAATTGGTGATAATATACTCATTCTGCTCAAACTTGCCCTCTGACTTTCTCTGTGTGATTGTTAAGTAGTTGTTCTCTTCAAGCTGATGAAGAGCATTGTAGTAAGCTGTGTTGCTTATACCTAGTTGCTTTTGTATTACCTTTTTAGTTGGGAACGCACCTGTTCCGTTGCCAGCAAGAGCATAGAAGTATGCCATTAGACCTTTAGCCTTTGCTGTAAGATTAGGATTAACCATAACAGATTTAGGAATTATTCCATAGCCAAGTGATTTTATTCCGTTTTCTGTTGCTAATGATGATGGGTTGTCATTAATAACATACTGATTTCTATTAAGAAAATTTTTGCGTTTCTCAATAACAACATAGTCTAACTCTACAAGCTGGTTTAAATGCTCATAATAAGTGTTTTTAGAGAGTTTTAATTCACCTAGTATTCTAGCTCGACTAGGGAAAACAATGCCCTTAGAGCCTGTGTATGAGCATAAATAGGCATAGATAGCCTTTGCTGTTAATGATAATCTTTCGTCTGTCATTACTGCCTTGTAAACTATTCCATA
>JAXKHT010000002.1:0-15142 GCA_036549705.1 Acutalibacteraceae bacterium
GACCAGCACTTAATCAAGAGTGCTGGTTTTGTTTTACTCAAATTTAAACAAAGAGAGGTGGTGAGCCTTGGCAAATGAAGAAAACTTAATACCTAACAGCAAGCGAACTCCGAGTGAACTCCGAGAAATCACAACAAAAGGCGGTATAGCGTCCGGCAAGGCTCGTCGCCGCAAAAGGTCTATGAAGCAAGCGATGGAAATGCTTCTAAATCTGCCTGCGAACACTCAAGCAGACTGGAATATGCTTATTGAAATGGGTGTTGATGTATCTGAACTAAATGAAGAAGATGTTACTAATCTGCTAATAGTTAATGCTTCATTGCTCAAACAAGCAAAAGAGGGTGATGTTGCAAGTGTAAAAGAGTTACGCAACATTATTCAAGATGATTTATATCAAAAAGAAAAGCTGAAAATCGAAAAGGAAAAATTAAAACTTGAAAAGCAGAAGCAAGAACCTGTAAGACTTGAAGAAAAGCCTTACAGCGGTATTCCTGCAAATATGGTTGCACCGTCTTTTTCGTCGGTGCTTTTCGATATAGAAAATCGTGGACATTCGGAGTATGTGTTTCCAGGCGGTCGAGGCTCAACAAAATCCTCGTTTGTAGGTTTAGAGATTGTTGATTTAATCAAGAAAAATGAAAACATACACGCTTGTGTGCTAAGACAAGTTGCAGATACTTTAAGAACATCAGTATATCAGCAGATCAGATGGGCTATAACAGCATTAAATCTTGATGATGAGTTTAACTGCACTGTTTCACCTTTGGAGATTACGCACGTTAAAACTGGTCAAAAAATATATTTCCGTGGAGCTGATGACCCTAACAAGATTAAGTCAATTAAAGTACCATTTGGGTATATTGGCGTTGTATGGTTTGAAGAGCTTGACCAGTTTCAAGGTGAAGAATCGGTAAGAAAAATTGAACAGTCTGTTATTCGTGGTGGTGATATAGCTTATAAATTCAAGTCTTTCAATCCGCCAAAATCGGCACAAAACTGGGCAAACAAATACATTAAAGTGCCACGCAGTGACAGGCTTGTTGTTGAAAGCACTTATCTTACTGTACCACAAAAATGGCTCGGTAAGCCTTTTATTGACGATGCAGAGTTCTTAAAAGAAACAAACCCAACTGCGTATGAAAACGAGTATCTTGGTGTAGCAAACGGAACTGGTGGTAATGTGTTCGATAATGTAACTATTAGAGAGATTACAGACGAGGAAATCAAAGACTATGACAGGATATACCGTGGCGTGGACTGGGGCTGGTATCCTGACATTTTCGCATACAGCAGTATGACATATATAGCTAGTCAACATAAGCTCATAATTTTTGATGAATATACTTGCAACAAGAAATCTAATGAAGATACAGCTAACGAACTAAAAAGACGAGGTATAACAGCAAATGACCTTATAATCTGCGACAGTGCAGAAAATAAGTCAATAGCTGATTACCGTGCGTATGGTCTGCTTGCTCGACCTGCTGAAAAGGGTGCAGGTTCTGTTGAGTACTCTATGAAGTGGTTACAATCGTTAAATGAAATAGTCATTGACAATAAGCGTTGTCCTAACACAGCAGAAGAATTCTTGAATTATGAGTATGAACGTGACAAAGAGGGTAATGTTATAAGCGGTTATCCGGATAAGAATAACCATAGCATTGACTATGTTCGTTACGCTATGAACAGAGTTTGGAAGCGTAGAGGTGAATAATGTGAGAATATTTGAATTTTTTAAGGGGGTGTGGCGGAGATTGTTCCCATTGAAAGATATAAAAACAGCACTAAATATAAAGCCTGCTATATCGCAACAAATGCTAAACGTTATTGAAGTTTGGGTTAACAGCTATGCAGGTAACGCTGATTGGCTTGATGAAAATATAAAGAGTTTATTTCTTGAAAAGGCTATAACGAGAGAATTTGCTAATATCTCGCTTAACGAAATGACAGTAAGCATTAGCAATGCTAAGCTATTACAGATTTTTAACAATGCAATTCGTGATTTACATATGAATTTTCAAAAAGGCTTAGCGACTGGTGCTATGGTTATTAAGCCTCTAGGCACCGACAGTGTCCAATTTGTTTCTGCCGATGCTTTTATCCCTGTTGAATTTGATAGCCGTGGTAGGCTTGTTAAGGTTATTTTTCCAGAGTTTAAGCAGATAGAAGATAGATACTATACAAGACTTGAGTATCACGATTTAGACCCTGTAAAAGGCTTAATAATAACCAATACAGCCTATTTATCAGAGACAAAGGGCAATCTTGGTAGAGAAATCCCTCTTGATTATGTTGAAGAGTGGCAAAGTTTGGAGCCTCACACAGCTTATCCACTAATGTACAAGCCTGCATTTGGTTATTATCGAAATCCTATCGACAACACTGTGGATAGTAGTCATTGTGGTATGTCTATTTTTCATTCGGCACTTGATTTAATTAGGCTTGCAGATATTCAATTCAGCCGATTAGATTGGGAGTTTGAAAGCGGAGAACGAGCAATTCATATAGATGTGGCTGCCTTGACAACTGGTAAAGATGGCAAGAGAAACACTGTTGCACATCTTAACAAGCGATTATATCGTAGTGTTGATATTATGAACGGTGGCGATAGCGAATTATTTAAGGAGTTTTCTCCACAGCTTCGACAAACTGATTTAATCGCTGGGTTAAATGAGTATAAACGTAATATCGAGTTTTCGATAGGCTTAGCTTATGGAGATATTTCAGACCCAAATACAGTCGCTAAAACAGCAACAGAAATAAAGTCAGCTAAAGACCGTAAGTATAATACAGTTACTGCAATACAGGAAAATTTAAAGGATTGCTTAGAAGATTTAACGTACGCTCTAGCCTTTTATAATGCTTTAACAACAAGCAATTATACATTTACTTGTACATTCAAAGACAGTATATTAACCGACGAAGAAGCAGAACGCAAGCAAGATATTCAAGACCTTAACCTTGGAATAATGCGACCTGAGGAATATCGTGCAAAGTGGTATGGTGAAGATGAAAAAACAGCACTTGCCAATCTTCCACAGCCTGCCGAGGTAGTTGAATAATGCGTTACACAGCTAACGAGCTTGAAGGCTATGCAATAAAGTTTACAACAACAATGCGACAGCTGGAAAATGACATAATGACTGATATTGTCCGCAGAATTAAAATAAATGGTGAAATTACTCGTTCAGCAGATTGGCAGATACACCGCCTGCATCAGCTTGGTGAAAGCAAGAGAGTTATAAAAAAGAAAATTAAAGAAGCGTTGAACCTTTCAACACAGGAAGTTAATCATCTGTTTAAAGATGTAATTCGTAAAGGCTACGCAGAGGACGAAAGGCTTTATAAACACAAAGGCAAGCCTTACATACCTTTTGAAGATAATAAGCAGTTACAACAATTAATAACAGCTACTGCACTGCAAACTCAAAACGAGATAAAAAACATAACTCAATCGCTAGGCTTTGCAGTAAAACAGCCTGACGGTACACTTGCATTTACACCAGTTGCGGACTATTATCAAAAAGTCCTTGATAAAGCCACTCTAAGCATTGCAACAGGTACATTTGATTATAATACAGTGCTTAAAAAAGCAGTTGCAGAGCTAACAAACAGTGGCTTGCGTACTGTTTATTATGCTAGCGGTTGGCACAATCGCATAGATGTAGCCACACGCAGGGCAGTAATGACAGGGTTTAATCAGATTGTTGCAAAGGTAAACGATGAAAACGCCGAAAGGCTGGGTACAAATTATTTTGAAGTAAGTTGGCACGGTGGAGCAAGACCAACCCACCAGCTTTGGCAAGGAAGAGTTTACAGCAGAGAACAGCTTGAAACGGTTTGTGGCTTAGGGGAAGTAACAGGCTTGTGCGGTGCTAACTGCTACCACAGCTATTGGGCTTTTTTCAAAGATATAGACGAGCCTACATACACAGAGGAACAGCTTGCAGAAATGAACCGACAGGAAAACATATCTGTTGAATACAACGGCAAGAAGTACACAAAGTATCAAGCATACCAGCGACAACGCAGGTTAGAAACAACAATGCGTTCTCAAAGGCAAAAAATAAAGCTATTAAAAGAGGGTGGAGCTGATGAAAATGAAATTATAACCGCAAGAGGCAAATACAGGGTTACATCAGCAGAATACACACGCTTTTCACAGGCTATGAACCTACCACAGCAACGAGAACGAGTTACTATTGACGGACTTGGTGATATTGCTAGGGGTAAATATAAACTATAAAATAATATATTAAGCACTTAACTACGGTTGGGTGCTTTTTTTAATATCAAAAATTAAACAGAAAGGACAAAAGAAATGAAAAACATTATAACATTTTTAAGCAAGTTTGGTTTTGAACTTTCAGATGACAAAAAAACAGACTTTGAAACAGCTTTTAATGAAAATTATACAGCTGTTACAGAAGTTGAAAAGTTGACTACTGACAGAGATAACTACAAGACCCAGCTTGAAACATCACAAAATGCACTGAAAGAATTTGAGGGAATTGATGTTAAGGAACTACAAGGCAAAATACATGATTTAACTACAAACCTTAAAAATCAGCAGACGGAGTACGAAAACAAAATTTCTGATATGGAATTCAACAGCGTTCTTTCTTCTGCTATTTCAAAAAGCGGTGCTAAAAATTCAAAGGCTGTAATGGCTTTGCTTGATGTTAATGCACTTAAAGCAAGTAAGAATCAAGCAGATGACATTACTAAAGCGTTGGAACAGGTCAAGTCTGAAAATGATTATATGTTTACATCAGACGAACCAATTAAAAACGCTGTACATAATACAGGCAATTCATCAATTACAGGTGGTAACTTAGATATGATGCGTAGCGTTATGGGCTTACCATCTGGGAATAAAAATTAAAAAAGAGAGGTAAAAAAATATGCCAAACATAATCGCACTAGCAAAAAACTTTGTACCTTTACTTGATGAGGTGTATCAGAACTCAAGCGTAACAGCAGACCTTACAGATGACTCTTCAATGGTAAAAGCAGGTGCAAATGCAAACGAAATCAGCTATCCACAGCTAAGTGTTACAGGTTTAGGAGATTATGACCGTAACAGTGGTTATACAAAGGGTTCTGTTAATCTTGAATGGCGTACAACTCAATTTAACTATGACAGAGGCACAAAATTTTCCGTTGATACAATGGATAACAACGAAACCGTTAACCTTGCATTTGGTAAGCTAGGTTCAGAGTTTATACGCACCAAGGTTGCACCTGAGGCGGACGCATTTACCTTCGCTACCCTTGCAGGCAAAGAGGGTATTTCTATTGCAACTCCTGCAACCTATGCAGATGCCACCCAGTTCCTAAATGCTCTTATTGAGGCTAAAAATAAAATGGACGAGGACGAAGTGCCAGAGGAAAACAGAATTTTATATGCTACTCCAACACTTCTCAATGGTGTTATGGCTCTTGACACAACAAAATCAAAAGAGGTATTAAATTCATTTTCAGTTAAAAAGTCTGTACCGCAAAGTCGTTTTTATACTGCTATTGATTTGCTTGACGGTAAGTCAGCAGGCGAAGAAGCGGGACATTTTAGAAAGGCTGAAAGTGGTAAAGATATTAACTTTCTGATTGTCCATAAGCCTGCAATTATTAAGTTTGATAAGCACAGTGCAAATGATATTATCAACCCTGCAAACAACCCAGACAGCGATGCATATATTCTTAAATATCGTAAGTATGGTCTTGTTGACGTATATGCTAACAAGGTTGCTGGTATATATCTAAGCCATAAGGCGTAATTGAAAGTGAGGTTTATAATGCGTACAATCGGACTTAAACCAAAGCCAAAGGAGAAGCCACAGCAAAAGGAAAAACCAACGCCAAAGCCAAAGGAGTGATATTGTGGCTGTTTATGCAGATTATCAATTTTACTCTATTAAATATTTAGCAAATGAAGCGTCGGCAGTGATACCCACTGCCGAGAGCTTTTTGAAATATGCTAGAAATGCAAGCCAATACATTAACCGTTACACTTTTAATCGTATTTCTAATGAAGCACCGGAAGAAGTGCAAATGTGCTGTTGTGAGCTTGCAGAAGCGTTATTTAATTATGACCAGCTAATAAATAAAGGTGTCACATCTGAAAGTGTGGGCGATGTATCAGTACACTACGAAAGTTCAGTAACAATTACACAGCGTACATCACAAAAAATAAAGGAAATTATCTATAATTGGCTTGAAAATACAGGCTATCTATACCGAGGTGTTTAATATGCTTACTAACACAGATTGCACCTTGTACAATTTTAATGGAATAGGCTATGACAGACGTTATATATCTGCTGTTATGTGGGTTGAAAACAGAGCCTTAAAGGTGGGTAAACAGGGACTTTTACCAACAGACGGAATACAAATCTATATCCCACCAAAAAACGCACCACAGGTAAAATATCAAGCCACTAGGGATATGCTTGTTAAAGGGCGTTGTAACTTTATTTTCGATAACACCTCACAGCAAACAGTATCGGAAAGTATGAAGCAATTTCGTGTAGAATACCCTGATTTTGTTGTAATAACAGCTATAGAAGATAAAAAATATAGCGTTACATCTGCAATAAATCATATTAAGTTAACAGCAAGGTAGGTGCTATATGGCTAGACGAGTATATGTTGAAACTCCTAGGGGTAGGATTGTTGATGTTCACCATCGAGATGGTACAATTTCAATGGAATTACAATGGAACCCCGGCTTTTCAACTAGAACAAACAACAATTTTAATAATGTGCAAGGATATATTGACAGCACTGTTATTAGATATATGACACCTTACACCCCAATGCGTAACGGTATTTTATATAAATCTGCCACATTAGGTACAACCATAGGTAGCGGAACGATTATCCAAGTTGCACCTTATGCACGATTTCAGTATTACGGTAATGTTATGGTATCTAGAATTACTGGTTCACCTTGGGCAAGACGAGGGGAAAGTAAGGTGCTGACAGATAGAACATTAACATATCGAACAGACCACCACCCATTAGCAGGTAAGATGTGGTTTGAGCGAATGAAAGTTGATAAAAAAGCAACTATTTTGAGAGGTGCAAAACGATATTTTAACAAACAAACTAACGGAACAGCTACCCAGTAAAATTAGGTGATTCTATGAACATTATCGAACTTATAAAATCACTGTTACAGGAGTTTCCAAAAATAAATCAAGTGTGCGATGATATACACGTTGATTTTACAACAGATACCCCTGCAAACTACGGATTATCTCCAACTGGAGATACATTACTTAGTGAGGATATTTTAGGTAATCAGCTAAGACAACATACCTTTGCTTTATATGCAGTATATCAAAGCATATCAGACTACGAAAGACTTGCAAACAGTGGTACTCTTTTAGAACTTCAATTATGGTTAGAAAGAAAAGCACAACAGCAACCTGTAACAATGACAATAGATAATAAAAGATATACAGGTGTACTTGAAAAAATCACCTGTTCAAATGGTATGCTTTATGACGTGCCACAAGAAAATATGCTAGATGGAGTAACATATCAGTTACAAATATCTGTAGAATATACTATAGAAACTTAGAAAGAGAGGAAATTACAATGGCAGAAGAGAAAACAATGGGAAAGTTAAAAAGAAGCCACCTGTTACACTATATAGACGCCAGTTTTGGAGAGGGAACCCCTAATTGGTATCTTTTGGGTAAAGATATAGAGGAATTGGCAGTAGAACTTAACCCTGATACAGCAACCATTAAAAATATACTTGACGAAACAGTAACCAATGACAATGGTTATGAGCCATCAGTATCTGTTGACACCTATTATGCAAATGTAAATGACAGTATTTATGAAAAGATTAAAGATATTGCAATGAACCGCCTTACTGGTGATGATTGCAAGACAAAACTTCTTGAAGTTATAATTGACAACACTACGGGTACATACAGTGCTTGGCAAGAAGATGTAATTATTAAGCCACAGTCCTATGGTGATCCTCAAGGCGGAGTAAATATTCCGTTTAATATCAGTTTCAACGGTAACAGAACAAAGGGTACTGTAACAATTACAGACAAGAAACCAACCTTTGTAGCTGACACAGAAGCCACAGCTACAGAATAAGCGAGGTAATTAATGAACAATATTAATTTTGATACTCACCTTAAAACTTTTACTCTAAATAATGACCCTAATAAGGTTATTCAAATTAACACTGCTGATTTAGGTATTATAGAACGACTTGAAAAGGCACAGAAAAAACTTGAGAAGTTGCAAAAAGATGCAGAAAATAAACAGAATTTAATCACAGATGGGTTACAATACTCAATTTTAGGCGAAATTGATAAAGAGATGAGGGAACAGATTAACTATATATTCGGTTCTGATGTTTCAACCCCTGCCTTTGGTACTGCTTACTGTTTTTCGCCCTGTAACGGTTCTCCTATGTTTGAAAATTTCCTTAATGCTTTAATTCCTGAAATCGAAAAGGATATAACAGCAGAAAGTAAAAAAATGCAAGCTAACATCAGCAAATATACCAATCAACTTCCACAACTGTCAAAATGATGATAGGCATATTACCAACAACCCTTGAAGTTGAGGGCAAACAGTATCAAATTAATTCAGATTTTCGTGTTGCTTTGTTAATTTTTCAAGCCTATAGCGACCCTGATTTAACTGACTACGAAAAAGTATTAGTGTGCCTTAAATGCTTATATAAAGAAAAACCGCCCAACCAAGAATTAGCCTTGGAAAGGGCGGTATGGTTTTTAGACGGTGGCGATATGCCCAAAGCTGAACAAGTACCCAAGAAAATAATGGACTGGGAACACGACCAGTCTATTATTTTTCCTGCGGTTAACAAGGTTGCAGGCTTTGAAACACGCACAAGCGAATATCTACACTGGTGGTCATTTTTAGGCTTGTTTAACGAAATAGGAGAGGGCTTGTATTCACAGGTTATGAACATCCGCAGTAAACAAGCTAAAGGCAAAAAGCTAGAAAAGCACGAGCGTGAATTTTACATTCAGCATAAAAGTTTAGTAAATATACCGGAAAGGATAACAGCCGAAGAAAAGGCTGAGTTGGATTTTATTAACAATCTTGTGAGATGAAATTACTTGTTTTTGTTGACGATTACTGAAAAATATTGTATTATACTTCTAACAATATTTTTTAGGAGGAATTATAATGATAGATTTTCAAAATAGCAAATTTATTAAGTTAGGAAAATCTAATTTTAATGTATTTGCAAAAAATGTTGATCCTTTGTTGGTTAATGGGGAGTCGGTTGTAGCTACTTATATATCAATCCGTGATGGAGTAGTGTTTACTAATCGAAGAATTATTGCAATAAATGTTCAAGGTATTAGCGGAAAGAAAAAAGATATAACATCTCTCCCTTATAATAAAATTCAAGCCTTTTCTGTTGAAACGGCAGGGATAATGGATTTAGATGGGGAATTGGAGATTTGGTTTAGTGGGTTAGGTAAAGTTAGATTTGAATTTTCAAATTGTACCGATATAAGTGAGATTTGTCGTCTTATTAGTTCATATGTACTTGATATCTGATTTAAAAAAATAAAAACCTCTTGACTTTCTTGTGCGTACATATATTAATTATGAGAAATGTGCAAGAACGTTTGCTGTGGTGGTTATGGTGTTGTCATTATATTGTGATAATTAATACTTAATTTTATTTATTAAGCACTCCTTTTTGGGGTGCTTTTTTATGCCCAAAATTTGAAAGAAGGTGATAAATATGCTGGGAAACAGACCAGACGGAAGTCTAATTTTTGACACAAGAGTAGATAGCAACGGTTTTAACAGGGGGGTTCGTAATATAACTGGTTCTATTGGTTCTTTGCGTTCAATGTTGGGTAGGCTAGCATCAGCTATAGGAATAGCGTTTAGCGTTACAGCAGTTGTTAATTTTGGTAAAACCTGTATAAACGCTGCCACAGAGGTTGAAAACGCTTGGATTGGTCTTAATTCAATTATCAACGGTCAAGGCAAATCTTTTGACAATGCTAAGAAATTTATACAAGAATATATTTCTGATGGCTTAGTGCCATTAAAAAATGCTGTAACAGCATATAAAAATCTTTCTCTGCGTGGATATAACGAAGAACAGATAGAAGTTGTTATGAACTCTTTGAAAAACTCTGCTACCTACGCAAGACAGTCGCAATATACACTAGGTGACGCAATTACTGCAGCAACAGAGGGTTTGAAAAACGAAAACAGCATACTTGTAGATAATGCCGGTGTAACTAAAAATGTCGCTAAAATGTGGCAAGATTACGCTAAGAGTATTGGGGTATCAAGCACTAGCCTTACAAAACAGCAGAAAATACAAGCCGAGGTTAATGGTATTCTTGAAGAAACTAAGTTCCAAATGGGCGATGCAACTAGATACTCAAATTCTTACAGTGGTCAACTTGCAAGGCTTAATGCTATATTTACAAATTTCAAAACAAAAATCGGTAACATCTTAAAAGCTGTTGCAAGTCAGTTTTTACCGATAATAATCACTGCTATTAGTGGACTTGAAAGACTTGTAGATAAAACAACATCTTGGCTTAACAGTATGGGTATACAAACAGATGTTGTAAGCACTCTTACAGATGTTTCAAATTCCGCTGATACATTAACCGACAGCATAGAAACCACAACAGAAGCAAATGAAAAGCTAAAAAATTCTCTTGCCGGCTTTGATAAGTTGAATGTTTTGTCGCAAGCGGAAGATAAAGACACTGGTAGTGCAGACGGTGCAACTACTACTCCGATACAGTCAGCAGATGTAACCCAAGCAAATAACCAGCTTACAACAACCGAAACTATACTAGATAAAATAAAAACCAAACTAAAAGAACTAAGTTCTATATTTGGTTTCGATACAATTTTCAACACCTTAGGAGAAAGCGTAGACCGTATGCGACCTACTTTAGAAAAGGCTTTTTCGTCACTTCTAAACGGTTTTTATAATTTGGGTCTTTCAGTAGGAGAAATACTAACAGATGCATTTAATATATCAACTGAAAATCTTGAAAATTGGGCAAGCGAAAATCAGGAAATTATTGGCTTATTTTTTGATAATCTTCAAGGAACATTTGCAAGGATTGCTAGCTTTTTAGGTGGTATTGTAGGAGATATAGCAGATATTTTAATTAGTTGGTGGTATAACAGTGGGCAAAAAGCATTTGATAGTATTTGTAAAGCATTTTTAGATGTAGGCACTACTTTATTGAATGTATACAACAAATGGATACAGCCGGTAATCGATTGTATTATAGGTATATTTACAGATTGTTGGGAATACGCACTTAAACCTATATTTGAACAGGTAGTTTCTTTTTTCGGGAAGTTAATGGAATGTATTGCAACTGTATGGTCTAACTTTTTATCACCTATAGTTAATTGGATAATTGATTTTGTTGCACCAGTTCTTGAAAATGCTTTATTGATTGTACGTGGTGTATTTAAAACTGTATTTGGATATATTGGCGATGTTTTAAGTGGCTTTATAAAAACTCTTGGCGGTGTGCTTGATTTTATTACTGGTATATTTAAAGGGGATTGGAAAAAGGCTTGGGAAGGCATTGAAGATATTGTAAGCGGTATATGGGATATGATATGGGGTGCAATAAAAGCTACTATCAATCTTATTATTGATGGTATAAATGCCTTATGGACTGGCTTTTATACTGCTTTGTCAGGTATTGTAAATGGAATAGGTAGTATTGCCAAAACTATCGGAGAAGTGCTAGGAACAAATGATTGGGGTTGGGAGATACCAACTAAGCCTCCACTTATCCCCAAACTAGCCACAGGTACAGTAGTCCCAGCAAACTATGGTGAGTTTATGGCTGTATTGGGTGATAATAAGCGAGAGCCTGAGGTAGTATCTCCATTGTCAACTATGAAGCAAGCTATGCGTGAGGTGCTTGCAGAAATGAATGTTACACAAAATAACAATGGTGAAATTGTTGTAGTGTTGGAGTTGGACGGAGAAGTACTATTCAAAAAGAATGTACAGCTTAACAACAAATATAAGAAAAGGCACGGCGGAAAAAGTGCGTTTGCATAAGGAGTGATACAATGGCATTTCAAGGATATTTATTAAAGTTTGGCGGTATTGAGATACCGCATAAGTACATACAGCTTGAAAGTTACAGCACAACTCCTGACCAACGCACAGAGCTTTCTGCACAACGTGATAACAACAACACATTGCACCGTGTAACCTCACCTAATCACAAGACAACCATTAAATTTAATACAATGCCTCTTAATCTAGCTCAAAAAATAGAACTACAAACAGCAATGAAAAAAGGCTTGATTAATGAAGTAGAGCGTAAGTATCGAGTTACCTATTGGAACGATGAAAAAAATGTCTATGAAACTGGAGATTTCTATATGCCTGATGTTAATTATCCAATAAGAAATATTAAAGGCAATAATATAGAATATGGTTCAATAGCCTTTGAACTAATCGAATATTAAGGAGGCTAAAATGGCAGTAATAAACAGACAGCTAGAAATACGCTTTCCAAATAACGACTATAACACCATAACAGCAAAAAACATAGTATCTGAAAGTATGGTGATTCAGCGTTCTATATGTGATGATAACTTTAAGCTAGGTGGCTGTATTGCAAGTAGCTTTGAAATTCAATTAATAGGCATATCTCCTTATATATTAGATGGAAAACGCATACAGGCAGTGCTTTTGGAGTACACAGATGAAGAAAATGTTACACTTGTACCGTCAAACACATTGTTTCCTGCTGATGATTTACACCCAGGCACAGCCACAGGAGAGCCTGTAGAAACACCATTATTTACAGGCACTATCGACAGTGCTATAAGGCAGAAGAACCGTCAAATTATCAAAATAACAGCCTATGACGATATTTACACAATAATGCAGATGAATGTTTACACGTGGCTTGCTCAACGTGCTTATTATGCCAGTGGTGAGATACTTGCGAGCATAATCGAAAATCTTTTTGAAGTACCGTTCCAAGACCGTATACCGTACTTAACAAGATGGCAAAGCACAAATACCAACACTAACTATAACACTGTTACACAATTATCAAATGCGTTGGTTCAAGCTAATTACGAATCAAGTGTCATAGCTAGTGAAGTGTTACGCTCTGCAAATGAACTAATGGGAGTATTTGGATATATAACTGGTTCAGGTCGGTACACCACAATAAGTCTTGCAAAGTCAAAAACATACAATATTGATACGTTTGTGGATTTAGAATTTGAAGAATATAAAACCGCTGAAATTGATATAGTATCGTTTACTTACAACGGTGGCGAAAGATTTAATATGGCAAGAGCCAGTAAAACAAACTGTTGTTATCTAAGTGAAGATAATGTCATTATTAATTGCATTGCAAATCGTAGTAACGTAAAAACACTAATTACTAAATTAACACAGGGTGTAGGTGGCATAGCTGACGGTAGCTGTTATATGTACACACCTTTTACGTTAACGCTATATAAAGATATGTTACCCACAGGCATTGGCTTAGGTAGCAGAGTGCATATAAATACAGGAAGTACAGCACAGGATGATATAAAGAACATAGACAGCATTATATTTGCAGAAAAAATAACAGGTATACAAGCCTTAAAATATGAGTTTTCAGCCACTGGGGATAAAATTCTTGGTGGCTGTGACACTTTAGCAGGGAGTGATTAAGAAATGGCATACAATAGAGTTAATTGGACTAATTCAGCAGATACACCTTTGAACGCTGGCAATTTGAATAATATGGACTTAGGCATAAAAAAATTAGATGACCAAGTAAGTGAGTTGGAAACAAAAACAACAATGTTATACAGTAACAATTTGTCATTACATAATTTTACTGGCAATACATTAATGCTAAATAGCAAAGGCTTTGAAACAACTGATAATTATACAGTAGTTGATAATCCAACAGAGTTTACAACAATAAATGACTGGCTAAAGCTATCTACCGCAAGCAAATCAGGGGTTTATGGTAAACTAAGTAAAACTATTGACCTGTGGGGTGACGGTAGACAGCTTCTTATTAAATTAAGAGTAAAGACTAGTAAATCAGGTGCTAAAATTTACCCTGTACGCAGGCTAAACGGTAACAACGGTACATATATAGACAGTTTCTGTGTCATTTCAAGTAATTTAACAACAATAAATACGCTGTCACATTGGGTACTACTGGACACAAACTGGCACGATTTGTGGGTAATAATAAAAGGTAATACATCCGATGGCTACGAACTGAACGAAATAGGCATATTTATTCAAAGTACAGATAACACAGCAACAACAGTATATGTTCAGCAATTTGATGTATTTTTCAACAATGACACAGCAGAGTGTACAGGAGCAACAGAGGAACAGCTTAAACAAATACAAAGTAATACAAATGCAATAGCTAAATTAGAAGCTGAAACTACTGCTAGTATAAAAAATATAAACGCAAAGCTAAACAATATACCACTAAAAACAGGCTACGAAGGTAAAATAGTTTCAGTTATTAGTGACAGCATTTCGACTTTTGAGGGTTGGATACCTGAAACACACAGAGCAAGATACCCACAAGATGACCTATTGACAGACGTGAATAAAACTTGGTGGAAAATGCTTATTGACAATTTAGGTGCGACGTTGGGTGTGAACGATAGCTGGGCAGGGTCTCGTATAGCTAACTACTCTGAAACAAATGACGGTGATACGGGTCCGGATAGATGTATGGCGAGTATGACACGTATTGAAAATTTAGCTACTAATGGTACTCCTGATGTAGTTTTACTGTATGGCGGAACAAATGATATGCATTATGACGTTACAGGGAATAAAATTGGGGCATTCGACCCGTCGTTACGTTATTTTATTGACACAACAACAACTGTCTGGAAAGATTTCGCAACAGCTTTTAAAGACACAATAATGCGTTTACAAAACGCATCAGACCGTAGACAAAGCAGGGCTTTCAAATGAAGAAAGTCCTGCTTGATTTTTAAAATATGTAATTTTTTTTAGAAATCAGCACAATTTGTTGAAAAACAGGGAATTTCTCCCTTCTTTTATCAAGTATGATTGCTAATTTTTTGAGATTTAGGCACGCAAATGTAAGCC
>JAXKHT010000010.1:0-7993 GCA_036549705.1 Acutalibacteraceae bacterium
ATATTAAAGATGGGGAAATTTTTGGATTACTTGGACCGTCAGGTGCAGGAAAAACAACACTTATAAAAATATTGACAGGTCAAATTAAACCATCAAGTGGTAGTGCTACATTGTTGGGCAGTGATGTAAACTGTTTACCAAAGGAAGTTTACAAAAATATTGGAATGGTATATGAAAATAGTGGATTGTACACTAGAATTAGTTGTTTTGATAATTTGTATATATTTGCCAATATATACGGTGTAGAAAAAGAAAACGTTATATCCGTTCTGAATAAAGTTGGTTTAGGAGACTGTATTCATAGACCTGTGCAAAATTTATCTACAGGTATGAAACAAAGACTTATAATAGCTCGTGCAATAATGCATAACCCAAAGGTTCTTTTCTTAGATGAGCCAACCAGTGGATTAGACCCAATAAACGCAAGTAATATACATAATATAATTGGAGAATTAAGAGAACAGGGAACTACAGTGTTTATAACAACGCATAATATGGTAGAGGCAACTAAGTTGTGTGATAATATTGCGTTGCTATGTGATGGAAAAATAATTGAATACGGTTCCCCGCAAAGTATATGTTTTAAGCATAATAAAAATAAGCGTGTACAGGTATTTTACAATGGTACATCTGAAGTTTTGGAATGGGATGAAGCCTTTTCTTCAAAGATAATGTCTATTTCAAAAAAATATAATATAGATTCTATTCATTCTTTAGAACCTAACTTAGAAGATGTGTTTGTTAAATTAACAGGAAAGGAGTTAGTGTGAGTTGAATTTTAAAATAATTGGTGCCATTTTTTATAAACAAATAAAAGATATTGCTAAAAATAAAACTGTGTTGTTGCAATATTTTGCTTTTCCTGTAATAGCTTTTGTAATGTCTATGGTTATACCAGATGACATTATGAAAGAAGGTATTGTAACAATATTTGCATCTATGTTTGTTATTATGATTCCTTTATTGAGCATATCAAATGTTATTGCAGAGGAAAAAGAAAAAAACACCTTACTTGCACTAAAATTTGCGTATGTAACCCCTATGGAATATATAATAGGAGTTGGTTTATTTGTATTCTTGTGTAGTTTTGTTGATTTTTGGTTATTTGCGTTTATGTTAAATGTGGGTTGGGTTGCTAAATTAAAATTCGTGTTAATATTGCTAAGTGGACTGTTGCCATCTATGATATTAGGTGCATTTTTGGGTATTTTATCAAAAAATTTAATGAGCGTATCATCGTTTGTGTCACCAATATCAATAATACTGTCAATGCTTCCTGTTCTTTCAGCTTATAACGAAGATTTACATAATGTAACAAAATATGTTTATTCCCAACAGGTTAGCGATTTGTTAACTAATCTACAAAGTAGCATACAAATTGAAAGTATAGTTATTATTTTTGCAAATCTATTTATCTTTTTGTTATTGTTTATTTTTGGGTTTAGAAAAAAAGGTCTTTATTGATTATTAATTACTTCCATAATAAAAAACAGAGGTTTCTGCTTTAGTGCAAAAACCTCTGTTTTTTTGTACGTATTAAATTCTATTAAAATTCAATCTTTTTGCTAATGTACTCAACAAGCTGGTCAATTTTAACTCTTTCTTGGTTCATAGTATCTCTGTCACGAACTGTTACGCAACCGTCCTCTTTTGAGTCAAAGTCGTATGTAATACAGAATGGAGTACCAATTTCGTCTTGTCTGCGGTATCTTTTACCAATAGAACCAGCCTCGTCATATTCAACCATAAAGTGCTTTGAAAGCATTGTGTATACCTCGTCTGCCTCTGGTGATAGCTTCTTAGAAAGTGGAAGAACTGCCACCTTAAATGGTGCCAGTGTTGGGTGTAGTCTTAGTACAACTCTTGTATCCTTTTCAGAAATAACCTCTTCGTCATATGCTTCTGTTACCAAAGCAAGGAACAAACGCTCTACGCCTAATGATGGCTCTATAACATAAGGCACATACTTTTCATTTGTTTCAGGGTCAAAATACTCCAAGCTCTTGCCACTTGTGTTAATATGCTGTGTTAGGTCATAATCTGTTCTGTCAGCAACGCCCCAAAGCTCGCCCCAACCAAATGGGAATAGATATTCAAAGTCTGTTGTTGCCTTTGAATAGAAGCATAGCTCGTCTGCTGAGTGGTCTCTTAATCTTAGATTTTCTGGCTTCATATTTAATGAGTATAGCCAGTCACGGCAGAAGCCTCTCCAATAGTCAAACCACTCTAGGTCTGTACCTGGTTTACAGAAAAATTCAAGCTCCATTTGCTCAAATTCTCTTACTCTAAAGATAAAGTTACCTGGTGTAATCTCGTTTCTAAAGGACTTACCTATCTGTGCAACGCCAAAAGGCACCTTTTTACGGCTTGTTCTTTGAATATTTGCAAAGTTTACAAAAATACCCTGTGCAGTTTCTGGACGAAGATAAATCTCGTTTTTGCTGTCCTCTGTTACACCTTGGAATGTTTTGAACATAAGGTTAAACTGACGAATATCTGTAAAATTCTGCTTACCACAGTTAGGGCAAGCAATGTTATGCTCGTTAATATAGTCCATCATTTGCTGGTTAGTCCAACCTGCAACATTAGTACCGTCAAAGTCTTCAATTAGATTGTCTGCTCTGTGACGAGTTTTACATTCACGGCAATCCATTAGTGGGTCAGAAAATCCGCCCAAATGACCAGATGCAACCCAAGTTTGTGGGTTCATTAAAATTGCAGAGTCTAAACCAACGTTATATCTGTTTTCCTGTACAAACTTTTTAAGCCAAGCCTTTTTAATATTATTTTTTAGCTCCATTCCCAGTGGGCCGTAATCCCAAGTGTTTGCCAGACCACCATAAATTTCAGAGCCTGCATATACAAAGCCTCTATTTTTACATAGGGCAACTATTTTTTCCATTGTTTTACTGGTATTTTCCATTGTTAACAAGTCCTTTCTATAATACTAACCATAATAAAAACATAAAGGTTTTTAATTTATAGTACGCCTGTTACACAGGCTAGTATAAACTCTACTCTATATTTTAATATTTATAATATAAAGTGTCAAGTTTTAAAGTGGATATAAAGCTAATTTAAGCTAAAATTTCCCACTATATGCTGTGAAAACTGCTATGTATAATATTGCAGTGCAAAATGTTGGGGGAATATAGACATAAAGCTGTTGTTTGTAGAATTTGGCTGTTTTTTGTTGACGATTATATTTAGATTAAGCTATAATATAATTGAATTTGTGTGCATTTATGGCAGGGAGAGGCTTTATGAAAAAGGTTTTATTTCTTATACCTACATTGGGTCACGGTGGTGCTGAAAAGGTATTAGTAAATTTAGTAAATAATCTGGATAAAACTAAATTTGATGTTACTGTACAGGCTATTTTTGACCAAGGTGTAAACAAGCAGTTTTTAAGTAAAGATGTAAAATATAAGTATAATTTCAAAAAGATTATAAGAGGTAATGTTAAGCTGTTTACGCTGTTTTCACCACAAACCTTGTATAAAAACTTTGTAAAGGAAAAGTACGATATAATCGTTTCTTATTTGGAGGGTATTACAGCTAGAATTGCCAGCGGTTGTACAGATAAGGATACAAAATTAGTAAGCTGGATTCATTGTAAGCTGGATTCTAAAAGCGAGGTTTCTATTGGATTTAGAAATTTTGAAGAAGCTAAAAAAAGCTACAGCAGTTATGACTATACCGTTTGTGTTTCTGAAATGGTAAAGGATTATTTTACAAAAACACTATCCTTTGAGAAAAATATTGGTGTATTGTACAATACCATAGAAACAGACGAAATTATAGAAAAAGCTAACGAGCCTATTGATGATGTGCAATTTTCAAAGGATTACATAAATATTTGCTCTGTAGGCAAAATTGCTCCTGTAAAGGGCTTTGAAAGACTGGCTTATGTCCATAAGCGTTTAACAGAGGAAAATATAAAAACAAGGGTATATATACTTGGAATAGGTGACGAACAGAAAAATCTTGAAAAATATCTAAAAGAAAATAACTTAGAAGATACTTTTATTTTCTTGGGGTATAAAACTAACCCATATAAATATATAAAAAAATGTGATTTGTATGTTTGTTCATCATATTCAGAGGGGTTTAGCACATCTGTAACAGAAAGCCTTGTTGTTGGCACACCTGTTGTAACTACATTGTGTTCAGGTATGCAAGAACAGCTTGGCTATAATAATGAATATGGCATAGTAACAGAAAACACCCAAGAAGCACTGTATGAGGGTGTTAAAGAAATTATTACTAAGCAGGGCTTGTTACAGCATTATAAAGAACAAGCTGAAATTAGAGGAAAAAGATTTAATAAGTCTGTTACAACAAAGGCTGTGGAAGATATGTTTGGAAGGATATGATTATATGAATTTGCGTTCTGTTTTATATAAACTACGTGGAGAGGTTCCTACTGATAAGCTGGTGGAAAGAGGTCTTAAAGTAGGGGCGAATTTCAGCAGACTTGGGGGTACAATTATAGATGACTCTCATTGCTGGCTTATTACTATTGGTGACAATGTAACAATGGCACCAAGGGTGCATATTTTGGCACACGACGCCAGTACTAAAAAGGCGTTGGGCTATAGTAGAATTGGCTTGGTGAACATAGGAAGCAATGTTTTTATTGGTGCAGAATCTGTTGTTTTGCCTGGTGTTACTATTGGGGATAATGTTGTAATTGGTGCAGGCAGTGTTGTTACAAAAAGTATTCCGTCAAACAGTGTTGCTACAGGTAACCCTGCAAAGGTTATAGGCAGTTATGAGGAATTTGTTGCACGAAAAACTGCTGAAATGAAAAACACTGTTGTTTTTGATGAAACCTACACACTGTGTAATGACCAGTTTACAGAAGCTAAAAAACAAGAAATGATAGAAAAGTTAAAGGAAAATAACGGTGTTGGCTATGTTGAATAATGATTATAAAATTTCCATAATAATTCCTGCCTACAATATAGCACAATATTTGCCACGATGCTTAGACAGTGTTATAAACCAAACATATAAAAATTTAGAAATTATTGTGGTAGATGATGGCTCTACCGATAATTCCAAGGCGGTTATAGAGGAGTATGCAGAAAAGGACTCCAGAATAATATGTATTTCTAAGAAAAATTCAGGTGTATCAGACACAAGAAATATGGGTATAGACCGTGCTACAGGTGATTACATTGGATTTGTTGACGGTGATGATTATATTGAGCCTGATATGTTTGAAATGCTAATAAACAATGCTATAGAACACAATGCAGATATATCTCATTGTGGTTATCAAATGGTTTTTCCCTCTAGAGTTGATTACTATTACAATACGGGAAAAATTATTACTCAAGACAAAAACAAAGGTGTTTTAGATTTATTAGAAGGCTCTATGATAGAACCTGGAATATGGAATAAGCTGTATAAACGTAGTGTGGTTGGCAATGTAAGAATGCCCTCTGGTATAAAAATTAACGAGGACTTTTTGTTTAATGTAATGGTTTTTGCTAATGCAGAAAAATCTGTATTTCAGGACAAGCCAATGTACCACTATATATTAAGAAAAAACTCAGCAGCAACCTCATCTATAAGCGAGAAAAAGCTGTTTGACGGCGAAACTGTAAGAGAAAGAGTTGTTGAATTGTTTAAAGGGAATGATAAAATTTACCCAGTGGCAATTACTAATTTATTACGGTACGAAATAGGCGTAATGAGAGCTTTTGGCACCAGTAAGGAAGCAAAGAGTTTTTCACATAGAAAAAAAGACGTAAAAACCAAAATTAAACAGCTGTATTCTTTAACAAAGAGTATGGGTATATTAAATAAAAGAACAAAAATTGATTGTATGCTTACTCTTTATTGCCCAGTAATATTTAATATTATTTACAAGCTGTATGGAATAGTATCTGGTGTTGATAAAAAATACGAGGTTAAATGATGAAAAATAATCCATTAATAAGTGTTATTGTTCCAATATATAATGTTGAAAAGTATTTGGAAAAATGCGTGGAAAGTCTGTTAAACCAAACCTATAGCAATCTTGAGATTGTGCTGGTTGATGACGGTGCAAAAGACAGCTCTCCTGCAATGTGCGACAGCTTTGCTGAAAAAGACAGCAGAATAAAGGTTGTACACAAGAAAAACGGTGGACTTTCTGACGCCAGAAATGCTGGTTTAGAGGTTGCCACAGGTGAATATGTAAGTTTTATTGACAGTGACGACTATGTAGCCTTAGATATGTATAAAACTATGATTACAGAGGCACTGAATAACGATGCTCAGGTAGTAGAGTGTAATAGCTATGTAGCATATGAAGATGGTAAAATAGATGTGTATAAATCCTTTGATTATAAGCTATATACCAATAACAGGGATATTATATTTGATTACATAAGAGAGGGCTATATACAAACTGTTGTATGGAATAAGCTCTATAGAAGAGATATAATAGGGGATATAAGATTTGAATTTGGAAAATGCCACGAAGATGAGTTTTTTACATATCAAATTCTTGCTAAGACCACTAGATTTGTACATACTAATGAGTTTTACTATTATTATGTGCAAAGACAAGGCAGTGTTATGAATAGTAGCTTTTCTCTAAAGCAATTAGATGCCATTGAGGGTGGCTTAAATAGAGCAAAATTTGTAAAGGAAAATCATCCTGACTTGTATTTTGAACAGGTAAAACCATTAACATTTTTCTGCATATACAATTACCAAAGAATATTAGCAAACCCCTCTTGTGACAAAGAAAAAGCTGGTAGAAAGAAAATTATAATGTTTAGAAAACAGCTTGAGTGGAACAAAGAATGTTTGAAAAGATTATCTGCAACAGATAGATTTTATGTTAGATTGTCAGCTATTTCAATGGATATTTGTGCTAGGCTGAAAAATTTGTTAGGTTCAGGAGAGGTTTAAGGTAGCTAGAATATGAGTGTAAATAGTTTAATTCAAAATAGATTTATAAAACCTATAAAAATGTTTGCATTGGAGTGTAAGCATAAAAATGTAAAGCTGGGTTTTAACAGAATGATGGCATCTTTCTTTCACGGTACAGGCATTTCAAAATCTTCTGTTATTAAATGTCGTAGAATTATAGAGGAAACCTTAACTAAGGACTATGCCCACATTTTAAGAAAATATAATGATGATTATAATGTAAAAACACAATATGACCCCAATGCTCCTGTATGGGTTTTGTGGCTACAGGGGTACGATAATGCTCCACCAGTGGTAAAAAAATGTATTAACAGCATTAAAAATGGTACAACTCATCCTGTTAATTTGCTTACATTAGATAATTTTACCCAGTACATAACATTACCGGATTACATAATGGAAAAATACCACAAGGGCATAATAACAAATGCCCAAATGTCTGATATTTTCAGAATGACATTGCTTGCAGAATACGGCGGATTGTGGATAGATGCAACTGTTTATGTGCCTAATGCTATACCAGAGGAAGCCTTTACAAATGAATTTTACACCTGCAAAAGAAAAAGCGAATTTGCTAACTATTATGTATCTCAATACAGGTGGACATCTTTTATAAATGGCTGTCAAAAGGGTTGTGTTATCCAAACAGCAATGAAAGAATTGTTTTTTGAATACTGGAAAAGAAATGATTATCTTATAGATTATCTTCTTGTGGATTTCTTTATGCTTGTGGTTTATAACAATATAGATTACGCAAAACAGCTTATTGATAATCACCCATATAATCAACCACAGCTGGAAACACTGCAAGAAATAATGAGCGAAGTATTTGATAAAGAAAAATTTGATAATATAACAAATAACAGTAATACAGATATGTTTAAGCTGTCTTGGAGAATGAACTTCAAAAAGGAAACGGATGACGGTAAGCAAACATTTTTTGGGTATTTTCTGCAAGACCAATAGTTATACGATACATAGCTAAAAAAGAAAACACCTCACAGTAAAAGCTTCTGTGAGGTGTTGCTTGAAAAATATATAATTAACAAAAACAAAAAAG
>JAXKHT010000072.1:0-10531 GCA_036549705.1 Acutalibacteraceae bacterium
GTAGTGCCCCTGCCTAGCGGTGCGCTTAGCCCCGTTAGGTATTGCAAATATAATATAATTAGGGTATTGAAGCCTAAACCAAGTAACGCAGGCTTTTTGTAGGTTGTGTTCTTCTGTTCTCATAGTGTTTAAGTTTTATAAATAAATAGCAGGCTCGCTTGCCTGCTACCTACTCAAATGAATAATAATTTGCTACTTATGATATGGTCACCACAAAGGTACAATAAAAAAAATACCCGCCAAAAAAAATAGCGGGTATTTGAAAATTAAAACCTATAAATCTTTAAACAGTATGAAAAAAACACTTTGCAAATATAATACTAAATTTTTTGTAAAACAAATTTTGCCTTATTATCGTTCCAAGTGCTCGAAGTCCAAATGCACATAGTACCCTGCACTATTAGCCTAGTTGTTTCCTTAATTTTATTATATTCGTAAAGGCTCATATATACAGTTACATTTATGCGTGTACTGTGGTACATTATACGCCTTAATAGGTCATTATAAGGGCTTGCCACTCTCTGCAGGAATATACCACCGTTATTTTTTGCTATTGTAAAGGTGTCACCTACTAACTCGTATTTAGTCCACTTTGGCAGCTCTTCCTGTGCAGATAAGTCTTTAATATCATTTATAAATAAATTACCTTGCAAGTCTTTTCCTTCGCTGAATGGTAAGGTAAATAAAATTTCTTCTTCCTTGTAAATATCGTTGTCGGTGTAGTATATATCTTTTATTCTGTCATTCTCTGCCGTGGTGCTTGTTTCCTCAAATTCTATTATATTTTTTTGTGCCTCAGCAAGGCCTACTCTCTCTACTGTGCCTATACTTATTATATTGCTTAGCGTAACTTCTTCGTAGTTGTCATAGCTTTGCATAGTTAACCTATTATTACTATCTCTAACTACTATTTTGTCATGCAGAAATGCTATAGTAGAATACAGCTGTAGAAATGATATATCGGGCAAATTGTCTAATAGGTATGCTGAGGTTACATTTTTATAGTAATTGTTTGTGTTTACATTTTTTTTCACCTCTGCAAAGTTAAAATTAAAAGGTGAGGCGTCACCTGTAAGAAAGCCTGCATATCTGTAGGCATTATCAGAAACATCGCTCTTTGTATTATGAAAATCTGTTTTTTTGAAAAATGAAACGCGAGGTATTACAACCACTTGCGAGGTATTACTACTATTAGTGTAAGTTCTTGACTTAATGTAGGGTATTTCTACAGATTTGCCCGCTAAAGGTAGCCCTATGGTACTGCGTTCTCCCTCTTCGCTAATGCTTGTACCTATAATTCGTTGCTCCCAATCAAAAGAGTAAGAACCAAAAAATTCTAAATCTACTTTAACGAAGCCATCCCACGGCTCATAGTGCGTGTAATCAGCCACTAGAAAAACGTCATCGGGGAAGTCATCGGGGAATTGTAAGGTACAACCATCTAGATTATATACTAACATAGCCTGCTCACTTCGTGAACCTCTATTCCCTGTAACATTCGCTACATTATAATCTACATAAGTAGTTATTATTTTTTTCAAATTCTGTGAAGGTGATACGGCATTAATTCCATTTTTCGCAAAAACAACTTCTTCCCTTGTTGCGTCCTTTAGTTTGCCCGCTATAATAATGCGGTAATCATCTACTACATCTATACTTACTTGTTGACTATACACAGCGTTTGCAATATCTAGAAGCTTCTTAACTCCTATACTTGGCATTATTGTAGCTTGCGAGGGGTAAGTTTTGTCTAACATATCATTATTATAATAATATACACCCGCTACCAAATCTATGTTCTCAGCGTTCGCAGGTGTGGTAGCGCCTACTATTATTTTTTGGTCGTAAGGCTCTAGACGTGTAGCTATTTTTTCGGTGGATAATTCTTTAAGAGCTTGGAATTGCGAAAAAACAAACACGCATCTAAATTCGTCTTCCTCTATCTTATCTATATAGAGTGTACCATTTTCAGCTATTCCCTCACCTACTAACTGCGCATTATAATAGCGTCTTTCATTTGTTCCGTAATAGTGAAAATCCCCCAAATCTAGCAACTGCATATTTTTAGGCGTCTTTGGCACGCTAATAGTTTGGGTACGGTCTAGCACAAACTTTCCGAAGTTGTATCCGTTATTTTGCTTTTTAATAGAAATCTTTAAATTTTCTATTTCTAAAATTCCATTGTCAAGTACTATGTTAACCATTTTGTGCTATTTTTAATTCAAATCTAAAACTATTATTACTTGTTAACTCAGGGCTAACCTCTATATCCTGAGGCACTAACTCCGCAGGTTCAAATTTAGTTCCTTCTTCGTATAGTACTTGTATTTCTTCGCTTAGAAGTATTTGCGAATAAACCTTTTTATCCCAAGTAGTGATATTATCTATTCCGCAGGTCATAACTGTCTCGGAGCTTATCCTATTAGGGTAATAGCGTACATCCTTAGCGAATACTTGCTGTTTAACATCTGTTTTATATCCAAAAACTTTAAAAATAAATTGGCCGTACATTGTTTTTGTCGCTCCTGTTTCCGTTGAGTAATAAGCACCGTAGGGACACTTATATTTAACAATAATATATTTTTCTTTACAGTTTAGAGGGCGTAGCTGTGTCCTCATAAACCTAGTGCCAATTAATAACCATTCTAGAGCTATAGCCTCTAGAGAGGTAAAGCTCAAGCCTACATAAGAGTTAACGCCGTATGTTTGTATATTATTTACTCTGCTACCGTCTTTTTTAATAGCTAACGTAGATAGGTTTTTATTACCGTAGTTAGTAAACCACATAGGTAAATACATCGTTCTTATGCCAAAAAAGTGCGTACCGTCTTCACGTGTTGGATAGTACATATTTAGCGGTATGCTATGCGCTACAAAATTCCCACTTGTAGCATTATATACAATAGAAAATTTATTACCTTCTATCTCATTAGGTGCCGTAGCTAATTGCCTTGCAAAGTCTGCATAGTGGTAGCCTATAATCTTGTTAAATTTTAGGCGTATCGTTTCTACTATCACGTCACTACTTTCAAGTCTATAGCTTACGGTAATACTTTGGCTTTCTTCTGTAAGGTTTAGTTTGTTGGTTATATCAAAGGCGACGCCTTCGGCACTAAAGCAATTTAGTAAAACTTCACCTAAGCTTATATTAATTACCCACCTATCTACCACCTTAGGGACAAAATATAAAATAGTTGTGTCTTTTGTTGCTACTTCTGCAGTATAAGGAGCCTCTCTATTATCTACCTTGTAACTTGTTACGTTGATAGTAAAATTATCATCTTGATATAATCTATTTATTGTCATTTTTTTATGCTTTAAAGGTTGTTAAATCTTCGTATAATTGTACATTATTTTCAAAATCTTTAAACTCTGAATATACCAAAACAGGAGGCGCTAGAGCTGTCACAGCTTCCGCCATTTTCTGGCCTAGTAAATCGTAATCTATCCCCCCGCCTGCGTGGTTTCCGTTCGCCACCGCAAAAAGTTCGGCTTGTTGCTTAGTATTAAGTATCATTTCTCCCGAGTTAACTTGTACGTTGACATTATCACCTGTGTAAGAGTTACCGCCAACTATCCCACCTGTAGCGAATTTTGCACTTTTTACGGTTGAAATTGCCGAAGCAATATTAGCCACTACTGTAGCTATTGTAGTCGCTATAGCTACTATGTTGCCCGGGAATGGTACAGACATGGCCGAGCTAATACCTTGAGCAATAGCTACGCCTGTCTGCACGGCTATTTCTCCTAAGGCTAACACTTTTTGAGCCTTCGCACTCTCTTCGCTTTCGCTATCAAATGCGCTAATTATCTGCGACATACTGCCCATTACTGAGCCTATAGCTTGCATAGAGGTAGTAGCCTTGGTTATCCTTGCTTGCATTTGTTGCTCTTGCGACTTGCTTAGCCTGTCTTCACTCTCTTTAACTGCCTTCTCGTAGGCTTCTTGTGTTTCAAATTGTTTAGCCTTAGCCTCTTCATCTAGGCTTAGCAATCTATTAAGCCTTTCCTGCTCGGCTTCTATTTTTAAGTTAAATTCTTCTTCCTCTGTCTCGGCCTTTAATAACTTATTCTCAAGTTCTAACTCCTCACGCTCTAGCCTTTTCTCCTCTTGAATTAAATAGGCCTCTTCTTCTATCTCAGCCATACGGGCTAAGTGTTCCTGCTCTAATAACTCTAAGTTTTCATTTTTTAAGGCTTCTTCTTCTAGTGTAAGAGTTCCTAGGGCCTCAAATTGAGCCTGCAGGGCCTCTAGTTCTTGCTCGTATCTGTCTTGTTCTAGTGCTATAGCTCTAGTAGTTTCATCTTCAATTAAAGAAATAGCGGTCTCTTTAAATTTACGCAAAATTTCTTCTTTCAGCGCCTCACGCTCTTCAAGTCTTCTTACCTCTTCTTCTGCTATCCTCTCTTCTTCTGCTATCCTCTGTTCTTCAAGTTTGCGGGCTTCTTCGCTTGCTTTTTTTTGTTCTGCAAGTTGTGCATTTCGTGCCTCAACAAGTTGCCCTGCTAGTTCACGAGTTTTATTGTTGTAGCTTTCTTCTGCTCGGTATAGTTCAGCCCTAGCTTGTGCTATTTCGTTGGCGGTGGCGTCACTTGTGTCAACTTCTTGCCTTGCCGTTTCTTCTAGTATTCTTAGATGCTCTTTTTTATTGTTAAGTTCTTCCTGTAGGTTTTCCTGCTCTAGGGCTATAGCCTGCTTTAAAAATTCTTCTCTCTCCTTGGCTGTGTACTTATCTTTTTCCGCTACCTGTGCCCTAAGTTGGCTTATTTCCTTAGACCTTTTCGCACTGTTAACGGCAAAATCTCTTTCTGCTTGGTCTAGGTTGTCTTCTGCTATTACTAATTCTTCCGCACCCTTGGCCGCCTCCTCAAAATTGCCCTTCATCAGGCCTATTTTGTTCAAAAATTTGCCTACAGCTATAGCACCCTCGGAAAATTTTAAAACCAATTCCGAAACAGTTACCGCCAATTTGTCAAAGTATTCACCTAGTGCTTGTGTAATTGGCTTTAACTTGCTAAAAGCTCTATCTAGGTTTGTGCCTGCCTCATCATTTTTTTTAAAGGCATCACTAAGTTTTTGAAAAGCCACCACAATAGCACCCACAAGTGCAAGTATAGGACTTGCAAGCATTATTTTTCCCACATTCCCTATAGCTGAGGCTAAACCGCCTAAACCTTTTACTCCGTTGGTGCTTAATCCATTAAAAGCCTCACTTACTCCTGCTATTGCGTCATCCATCGTGCCGAAGCCTTTAATAGCACCTCCCATAACATTTGGGTAATTACCTACATTTCTTTGGTGTCTTCCTGTAGCTTTCTCTAGGTTTAACACGCTTTCGTACTGCTCATCTAGTTGCTTTTTGAAGGCCTGCCCTGCAGAACTTTCTCGCCAACTTGCCGAAAGGCTGTCGTAAGCCTTTTGCATATCTGCAAGTTTTCGACGTTGTTCGTTAAGGCTGTCGCCGTACGAATTAGCAACTTTGCTTTCATTTTGCAAAATAGCCGTGTATTGTTTTTGTTCGTTCTTTAGTTTGCCTATTTGGGCCTGCACTTCTGCTAATCTCTGTGCTTTCTGTCCGTCTGCGTCGTTGCCTTCTTTAATCTCTTTAGTTAGGTCATTTTGCTCTGTGCGGAGTTCAGCCATACCCTTAACAACTTCGCTAAGCTTCTTAGCTGTTTCCTCGGTTGAAACATTTACGCTAATAATTATTTCTTCTACTTGTTCAGCCATTTAAGTAAGATTTTATAATATTTTCTTTAATTTTTTCGGTTATCTTTTTTTGCAGGTCTTCTGTAAGTATTTTGGCAGTTTCCTTGGTTGCTGTCGTGTAAATATCTTCGTTATTATAGTGTCTATCTGTACCTATTTTTGCAATTTTTTTTGCTACCGCCCAAGCAAACGCCGTTGCTTCTTTCCCAACAAAACCAAACTTTGCCGTTACCCATTCTTCTATAGCTTCTATTGGGGGTTGTTTTCCTGCCCCTCGCCCTATTTCTAGCGTAGAAATTGGCGCCCTATCTCCTGCCTTGGCTACTAGGCTAATACTGTCTTTGTCAATTTTAACCTCAAAACTCGCCTTGGTGCGACCCGTGGCATTTTCGTTGGCGTTCGCCATATTCTGCCGTATATCATCGGCTAGCGAATTTAAGGCGGTAACTACTATATTAGGTATCTCATCCATTATCTTAATAAAATCCGAAGTCCAACAATAAGCAACAAAGTAACACCTGCGCCAACTGCTAGCCAAATATACCAATTATTTTTTTTAGTTGTGGTTTCCTGTACTATATTTTTTTGCTCGTGTCGTGTACTATCCGCACTTGTTATATTTGTTTCGGTTTGCTCGGTTTGTTGTATTTTGTTGTATTTTGTTGTATTTTGTTTTTTTTGTTCTTCGTTGTTTTTTATCACATTTTTAACGCCAGAGGCTTCGCCTGTATGTAGGTTATATCTTCCACTATCGCCAAAAATCACTACTTCAAAATCTGTGCTAAAGGTTTCGCCCTCGCCAAATGTTAACGTATAATCTTCGGTCTGTGTAGTTGTGTTTTCCTTCTTCTCCTGCTTGTTTACCTCTTCCTGCGTTGTACCTTTGTCTGTAATTACTTCCTTTTTTGAAGCACAGCCCAAAAGGCTAATAAAGGCTAATAGTAATAATAATATTCTTTTCATATCTTTTTTATTTAATTATTAAAATAAATCTTAGCTTCTTCTATTCTTCTACGAGTAAGGCCTTTGCTTTTCTTTTTTTTGCAATATATCCACCTTACAAACTCGCCCTTAATTGTCGGGTCCTTAGGGTCTGCATTTACTTTTTTAAAGAGAGTTGAGGTTTTAAAATTCTCGTTGCCTATGTTAAAGCACAAACTTACAAGGCTATCGTATTGGTTTTGTGTCAATTCTTGCTTAATTGTGTTAACTGCTTTCTCCGCTATAGCTATATCATCTGCTAACATCTGCTCAGCTTCTGTTACTGTACAGGTTTGGCCTATCTTTACATTTCTCGTGTGTCCGTAACCTATTGTCAACTTGTTAGCTTCGCATAGGTAAGCTTGTAACCTCAACTTCTCAAAGCTTTTTATAAAGTCTATCCCTTCTTTACTTGTTTTCATTTTTCTATATTCTATAAAATTATCTCGGGTAAAATATACTGTATGTTAACAGCTGTTACGTGCATTTCTTTTCTTATTTCTTCCTCGTTGGCCTTATATGGTCTTGCAAATTCAACAAATAAACTTCCATTCCAATCATAGCGGGAATTTGAGAGCCTTTTAATAAATACCTTTTCGGTGCCGTTATTTAAAAACATAGATTTTGCGTATTTATCTTTAATCTGCTCATCTATGTTTGTGATAGACCAAAAGAAAGTATTTGCTAAATCTCCCGTCATAACCGCTAAAGATTTTATTTTTAAACGTTGTATCTGTTCCTTCATTCCTACTACACCTTTTCGGGTGACTTCGTAGTAAATTGAGATGCTATCTTCATTCCCTAGAGGGTGGGGCTGTACAATATACACCCTATCTGCATGGGTATTGTGAAGCAAGTAATATAATTCCCTGTATATACTTGCGGAGTTGTCAGCCCTTCGATGGCTCAGACGTTCTATTTCCTTTTCTTTTACCTTAAATTCGTGGTCGGCTCTTTTATTGAACCAATACTGCAAAAACGAAAAAAAGCCTATAATAATTACACCTATAGCGTTAATAATGTTTGCTACATCCATTTTATTTTTTGCGTTTAAAAAGGTTTTTAAGTCTGTTTAAATTAAGCTCTGCCAACTCATTAATAGTTAGTGTAGGGTCGTTTTTCAAATCAACTAAAATGCGAAAAGCCCCAAACATCACAACTAAGATAATAATAATTAATACTACTGTGTTCATAGTTTATAATTTAAAGTGATTAATAAAATTTATTGTTTGCACTCAAAATAGCCGTTAACTTCTGATATTGTCAAGTCCACCATGTAACCGCAAACTATTACATCTTTTTCCAGGTAAAAACGCCTGCTTGTGTTAGTGCTTTCTAGGAGTAACTCCTTGCTACCTCTTAATGCGTTGATAAACTTATAAAGGTAGTTCCTACAGTCTTTTATAATTTCCTCTGCATCTAGTCCGTTGTAGTCGTGTTCGTTGAGGTCACCCACATAAATACGGCATTGCACCTTCTCAACTAGTTGCCCGCTAGCGCCTAGGCTAATTAATTGGCTATCACCTAGGCAGTACCACCAAGCGCAGGGCATAGGTGTATAATCTAACTTAACATTTACCATCTCTTCACTTTGGTAAATAAGCTTTAGCCCTGTAGAGGCTTCAAATATTTCAGCTATTTTGTTAACTATTGTTTTCATTTTCTTTTACTCTTTATTTTGTCAAGCTCTATTTTAGACATCGCACGCCTAAAAGCTGTATCGTTGTAGCTGTCTTTTTTTGCTATTAATATTTCACCTGTAGTTATTTCATAGGCTTTTACAAAGGAATGCAAGCCAAAGTAACTACGGGTAAAAACTAAAATGTTTTCCCTAAAGTTTGTTTCTAGGCATGCCTGCCCGGCTCTTTTTTCCTCTGCTGTTGGTTGGTGGGTAAGTGCTTGGTATTTTTCGCAGAACTCTTCGGCAAATTCGCCTATTTTCTCTAAGTGCAACTTAGCAAATAGAGTTAAGCCGTTTTTACAATCTCGTTCTATTTTTTCAGACTTAAAGCTACCTTCTAAAATTTCCAAAAAAATACGTAGGGGCATTTCATAGGGTCTAAAGCCTGTAAAGTACTTAACCGCTGTATTCTTTAGCTCTTCCAATTCTTCTACAGGTATAAGAGCCTCTACAACTTCACTATATATCGTTCTATTTGTTATTTTTACTTCTGCCATTTTTTTAGTTAAATTCAAAATATTTATCACCAATTAAAGCAAGTAACTTCTCGGCCTGCTCATCTGTGGTTACTGTATATCTGTTAACTCTTACACCGTTAACAAGTATATCAACGCCTTTTTTTACTTCTATTCTTCTTTGTGGTTTTTCTTCCTTAACTTCTGTTTCCTCGCCTTCTTCTTCTAATTTCTGTGCAAGTATAACCGCTACATCTATATAAGCACTTGCACATTTTTTTCTATCTAAGGTTTTTCTAGGTAAACCATTTTCTAGAGCTAGTTTTTTAATAAATATTTTGTCCTCGTTGCTTAGGTTGCTAGCTCCTTTATTTATTATATTTCTTAGTTTTGTTTTCATATCTGCAAATATAAAAAAAAATTATTACAAAAAAAGAGAAGTTAAAAAAAACTCCTCTTTTCCTTGCATTATTCTTCCTACAGCCTCAGCAATTAAATTGCACTTTCTAACAGTGCATTAAATTTCTCTAGGGTGGTAGTGTAGTCGCTATCAAATAAATCTGCTTCGTACCAATCTTCTACGCAGGACATAGTAACCATTACATCACCTGCATTTGCGTACTCATCTTGTGTTAGGCCGTCATCGTTAGTGCGTAAGGCACTTTGTAGGCCTACCACTTCAAAAGAGCCATTACCTACTTTGTCTTTTTTCTCCAAAATAGCCATAAAGCCAAGAGGTGACAAAAACAAAGGCTCTACAATTTCTTTTGAATTTTCCGCACCTCTTAAAGGAATGCGGAAAGCAAAAGTTTTGGTAATTTGCTTGCGACCGCTTTCGGCGTTTGAAGCTTTATTTGAACCTGTGAAAGCTGAGGTTACCGCTGTGTTGTCAATTTCAACCACAGTTCCTGCTGTTACGCTTTCCACAATTCTAGGGTTGTCGCTATTTTGCACCAAAGCAGTAATAGCACTATAAGGAATAAGTACACCCCTACCTGTATAACCTGCAGTTAGTGGGTGCGCACAATTTGGGCGAATACTGCCCGCAATATTTTCTATACAACTAGCCATTTTAATTTTGTTTAAAGGTTAAAATATTGAGTTCTAAAATAAATATGTGCGACATCGTAGATTTTTGGGTTACTTATAGCGTAAGGCACTGCTTTTAGTTCCTCTATATATCTATGGGCCATAACTGTATATTCATTCAAAATTTGCCACTCTGTCGCATTGGTTGACTGTGGGGCGTTTTTCACTTTCGCACCCGAGCGAGTGCCGAATATGTTTGCTTGCAAAAGTAATAGAAATGTTAGAGCCATTAAGGCGCCTTGTATTTCCTCGCTATCTTTCTCAGCATTCGGCAAAATAGGCAAAATGTAGCTTTTAAACGCAAGCTCTTCTTTTGCGTCTATTTCAGCCTGCGGGGTATGCAAACTCAATCTATAGCCTCTATTTATATAATCTTGTGCGGTCATATTTATTTTTTTTTAAAAACCTCGCTAGCGGTTAGACTTGCAATTTCCTAACGTTAACCGCTAACGAAGTGAGAGAGTAATTTTTTATGCTGTTCTTAATACAGCGGTTGAGCCTGCTCCATGGATAGCACCGCCTATATTTCTTTCTTTTTGGAAGTATTGAGAGTTATCGCGGTACTCAGTGTAAGCAACTGAGATAGCGTTTTTCTCTTTAACCCAGTATTCCTCA